>JAEMTW010000011.1 GCA_016462095.1 Thermoleophilia bacterium | reverse complement strand
CGTCGACGGCGACGCCGGAGCCACTATCGGTCACCTTCGCGGTCACGGCCGCGAGGGTGGTCGCGATCCCCTGAGGAGCAACCGTGTCGATCAGCGGTGGAGTCACGTCGGCCACGCCGATCGTGGCACCATCGCTGGTGCTGTTACCGGCGTTGTCGACGACAGTCCACGTCACACGATGCAGACCATCGGTGAGCGGTTGGCTGGGCGTCGCCACGATCGACCCTCCCGTCGCCTTGGCGAGTAGTGGCACGCCGTCGAGACTGAGCGCGGTCGTCGCGACTCCGCTCGCGCGATCTTCGACCTGCAGCAGCAGTGGCGGCATGCGGGCTTCACCATCGGTTGGGGGAACGAAGGCCACGATGGGTGCCGTGTTGTCGACCCGCACAACACCCCCCATCAGGCGGCTGCGATTCCCTTCTGCACTGGTGTCGATCGCCTCCAGCGCAGTCCCGTACACGCCATCTTCGAGCGAGGCGCTGTCGACACAGATGGTTCCCGTGTAGAGCAGTGGTCGTGGTTGCAGGCGCGAGCCGAGCGGCGCCACTGAGGAGGCAACGACACTGCCGACGGCGTAGACGACGCGATCGACCCCAAGGCCGACGTCCTGCGCCGTAAACGAACCGCAGAGCGAGCCACGCTGCCAGAGCCCCGTGCTCGGATCGCCGCCGGACCAGGCGACCGTTGGCGCGATGCCGTCGCGGACGACCAGCGAGACGCCCGTAATCGTCGCCGAGTTATCCGTCGCCTTCTTGACAGCCGTACCGGCAACGGCCACATCGCTCGTGAGCGTGACCGCCACAGCCGTGCCTCCACCACCAACACGGTAGGTGCCCGAATTGGCAGTGGCTGAGCGCAGACGACGACTATCCAGCCAACGACCTGCAATTCGGGTCTGGAGGTGCACCGACAGGCCGTCATTCAACGTGCGATAGCGGAGGCTAATCGCAGCACTGACGATGGTCGTACCCGCCGGCGCCGCAAAGGCGACCAGCCCCTGCCTTCGCGCCGGGAGCGGCGTCTTGGCGGCTGCGTAGAGCGAGGCGCAGCCGAGTGTACAACCACCGATGCCGGGGGCCAACTGTGCCGACATGCCGCTGCTATCACCCGACGGATACGTGTAGACCACTGTGAGGTCAGCCGCGTCGGCGACGTTGACGAGGCTGCCCATGGCGATCACAACGGGGATGACGAACAGGAGCGAGGCTGACAGTCGGCGAAGCGGCGTGGTGTTCATGCCTTCAGCCTGCGACAGGGCTTGGTGTCATGTGTGATGCGCAACGCACACTCACGCCTCCCCGTGCCACGAACTGCATGTACCTGTGGCAGGAAACGCCTCGACCCCTCGCGGATACGCTGCAGGGCGTGCGCATTCTTGCCCTACTCCCCCCCGTGCTGCTCGCCGCGATCATCTGGAAACTGAGCGACACCCCAGGATTGACGATCGCGCATGGTGCGCTCGACACGCTGCTCCGCAAGCTGGCGCATGTCTTCGCCTTTGGCCTGCTGGCTTCGGTCTGCTTGGTTGCAGTTCGGGCTCAGGGGGTGCGCCTCAACGCCGCGCTCGTCGCTGCCGCGGCGATCGCCCTGGTCTACGCGATCGTGGACGAATACCACCAATCCTTCGTGCCAACCCGCCATGGTGCGATCACCGACGTCGCGATTGACGCCCTTGGCATCGGCATCGCGTCTATCGTGCTGCTCAAGGTATGGTCCCGCAGAGGAGTCGCATGAGCGCCCTGATTATTCTCGACACCGCGCTCGCCGATGTTGATGCTCTTGTGGCAGAGAGTGCCGAGTATTTGTCGCGACGCCTTGGCGGAACGCCTCCACTCGATCCGACCACCCTTCCACGCGATGCCGCCGGCGCCCTCTCTGCAATCGATGCGTGGGCAGGTACTGACGTCGCCAACTGGCGTCAGGAGTTGAACCGCTGGTTCGACGCCCATGCACCCGTCCGACTCGTTCCCGACCCGGAGCTCAACTCGTTACTCCGACGCGCGTCCAAGCAAGGCACCAAGCTGGCCTGCGCAAGCGCACTGCCATCTGAGCCGCTCGAGGTGACGCTGCAGCACCTCGGTTGTGCACGCGCCTTCAAAGCCGTGGCTGCCGGTGACGGGTCGTTAGAGGATGCGCTCAGCGCGGCCCAAGCGGCGCTCGGTGGTCATGACACACCGCTCGTGCGCACACGCGCCGAACTGGTCGTTGCACTCGGGGCGTAGCACGCTAGGCCAGCGCGAGCCCGATCACGGCGATCACAATCAGCACGAGCCCGATGATCTGGGTGAACCGCAGCCGTTCCTTGAGCACGAAGATGCCGATCAGCGCCGCCACGGTTCCGTACTGGCCGGTCAATACCGCCGCCTGAGCGATGCCGTACTCGGAGTCGAAGAGATAGAGCGTAAACCCGCAGACCTCGCCAACTCCTGCCACGAGCAAATACGGCACAGCCTTGCGCTCCACCCGTAGTCCGCCCCGAACCAAGAGCGGCACCACGATCACGAGCACGCCAATCATGCGAGCCGAGGCGACCAACCAACTGGCGCCAAGATCGTCCTGGATCTGGCCGCCGGCCCACAGCTGCACGCCCCAGACGACCGCCGCACCTGCTCCGAGTAAGGCCGCAACACGCTGATTCGAGTAGGCAGCACCTGGCGTCAAAGTCTCGCCACGAGCTGCCAGCACTGCACCCACCACCGCCAGGCTTAGCGCGCCGATTGCGAGCCCCGTCACGGGATCGCCAGCCACGATTGCGATCAACGCAGCGACACCCCCGTAGGTCGCCGAAATCGGGGCGACGACGGAGATGCTGCCGTAGCGCATACCGGCATAGACACAGACGAGACCCAAAAGCATGCAGGCGCTGATCAGCAGGATCCAGAGACCGGTGCGAACATCGACACGCCCTGGGGCGCCGCTGGCTAGGGCGAGTGGCACCGCGACCACCATCCCCAGCATCATCGCCCACGCGATCGTTCTGGTCGGGCCGACGAGACGCGCCGCGAGACCACCAGCCACCCCTGCGATGCCCCAGACGGTCGCTGCCAAAATCCCCAGCAGAATACCCATTAGATCACGCTCGCGACCGACAACAGGACGACTCCACCGATCACCGTCACGATGCCGCCAATCTGCACCCGCGAGAGTCGCTCATGCAGGATGAACCACGAGATCAACGTGGCAATCGTGGCGTATTGGGTCGCCACCACCGCCGCAATGCCGACACCACCTCCAGCACCCCACAAAAACCCGATGAAACCGCTGGACTCCAGAATACCCGCGGCGCAGGCGAAATACAGAGCGGGCCGAGCGGCCTGTAATTGACCGCGAATCAGGAGTGGAACCGCCATCGTCAACACGCCCAGATAGCGAGCAGCGAAGACAACCCATGGTGGGCCAACCCGCTGGGCCACATCACCTGAAACGTAGAGACTCGTGCCGAAGATCAATGCCGCGCCGCCTGCCGTGAATGCTGCGCTGCGATTGTCGCGAACCATCTCGTGGCTGTCGTCGACGTGACGCCCGAGGCCAACGGCTGCCACCCCCACAGTGGCGAGCAATACCCCAAGCGCGGTGACGGGACCGAACGCTTCGCCGAGGACGAAGGCGACGATGGCCGCGATCGCTCCCTCCGTACTCGTGATTGCCACGACGACGCCGACCTTCCCCTTTGCGAGTGCCGCGTACGTGAGCCGAAGGCCAAAGACGGAGCCACAGGCGGCGATCAGAACGAGAATGATGTCTTGTAGCGTGATCCCCTTCGGCACGCCGTACCAGATGACGACGGGTGTGATCACGATTGCTCCGGCGATACCGACCCAAGCAAGTGTTGAGGCGGCCCCAATTTGGCGGGATGACCGTCCCGCAAGAATCGTGGACATACCCCAGCAGCAGGCGGCGATCCCACCGCCAAAGATCGCGATCACGGGGAGTCACCCAACACGACACGCTCGAGCGCGTCGCGCTCGGCCGGAATCGTGATGGGCGGAGCACTCTCGGCGATCGCGCTGTCGGGGTCCTTCAAACCATTCCCAGTCAAGACACAGACGACCTCGGCCCCCTCGGCAACCAGACCGGAGGCACGTGCGTTGGCGAGGCCTGCCAGCGTCGAGGCACTGGACGGCTCGCAGAAGATGCCCTCATCGCGGACGACATGTCCAAACCAGTCGAGAATCTGACGGTCACTCGCAGCCGCGAAGCCACCATTCGAATCGCGTGCTGCCGCGCCGGCCTCCTCGCGGCGGACCGGCGCGCCGATGCGAATCGCGGTTGCAATCGTTTCGGGCTGGAGGATGTCTTCGCCGCGGACCATCGCGGCAGAGCCCTCGGCCTGCGCTCCGAGCATGCGCGGCATTTGCGTAATCTCGCCGCGCGCTTGGGCCTCGTTGTAGCCGCGCCAATAGGCCGTGATGTTGCCGCCATTTCCAACCGGCAGACACATCCATTCCGGCGCGCGCCCGAGGTCGTCGATGATCTCCCAGGCAGCGGTTTTTTGGCCCTCGAGGCGGTAGGGATTGAGGTTGTTGACGAGCGTGATCGGATGTTCGTCGCTCATCAATCGAACGAGGCGCAGGGCGTCATCGAACGAGCCGTCGATCTGGACCACCTGGGCACCTGCTACCTGTGCCTGGGCGAGTTTGCCGAGCGCAACCTGACCGCCGGGAATCACCACCACGCAGCGAATGCCCGCACGCGCCGAATACGCAGCCGCTGAGGCCGAGGTGTTGCCCGTTGAGGCGCAGATGACGGCTTTGACGCCGTCTTGCGCCGCACGCGACAGGGCCATGGTCATGCCGCGATCCTTAAAGGATCCGGTCGGATTCGCACCTTCAATCTTCAGATAGAGGTCGACACCAAGTCGATCGCCGAGCCTCGGCGCACGCAGGAGCGGTGTCGTGCCCTCGCCGAGCGAGATAATCGGCGTCTCGTCATCGACCGGCAACCACCGGCGGTAGCGCTCGATCAGACCCTGGCTGCGAAAAGACATCGACATGACGCTTGAACCGTACCCGACCGCTAGGCTGCAAACCTCAATGACCGCCTCCCCTATCGGCATCGGACTGCTCGGCTACGGCACCGTTGGCTCTGCCGTCGACCGGCTCCTTCAGGCGCGCCATGAGGACGTCGCGCGCGTCGTTGGCGGGCCGGTAGAGGTACGACGTGCGCTGGTGCGCGACGTTTCGGCGCCTCGCAGCAGCAGTCCACGCGCGGGCCTGCTGACTTCGGACTTTGCCGAGATCCGTGACGACCCTTCGATTACGGTGGTCGCCGAGGTGATGGGCGGTGTTGAACCTACGCGCTCCTGGATGCTCGAGCTGTTCGCGGCCGGTAAATCCGTCGTCACCGCTAACAAGCAGTTGCTCGCGCGGCATGGTGCCGAGCTCTTCGCTGCGGCCGAGGAGCACGGTGTCCAACTGCGCTTTGAGGCCAGCGTCTGCGCGGCGATCCCGGTCGTCAAGGTGTTGCGCGAATCGATGATCGCCAGCGAGGTCAACGCTGTGCTCGGCATTGTCAACGGCACGACGAACTTCATGCTGACCGCGATGGCGAAGGGTGCGGACTACGCGACCGTGCTCGCTGAGGCACAGGCGCTTGGGTACGCGGAGGCCGATCCAACCGAAGATGTGACGGGCGGAGACGCCGCTGCGAAAGTCGCCATCCTCGCCTCGATTGCCTTTCACACGCGCGTCACGATCGATGACGTCCCCCACGAGGGGATTGACACGCTTGAATCGATTGATGTCGCCTTTGCGGGAGACCTTGGCTACAGCGTCAAACTGATCGGGCAGGCCCGTCGTGTCGAGCAGGGCGTTGTCGTCGGCGTCGCACCGACGCTCGTCCCCCGTGCCCACCCCCTGAGTGCTGTTGATGGCTCCTTCAATGCTGTGATGCTCCGCGGCGACGCGATTCGCGAGGTGACGCTCGTTGGTCCCGGCGCGGGTGGTGACGAGACCGCTTCGGCTGTGATTGGCGATCTGATGGGCGTGCTTGGCACGTCGAACAGCGGTTTCTTGCGCGCCGATGGTTTCTTCCGGTCGTTGCCGATCGTCCCAGCCGACGACGTCGAGTCCGCGCTCTACTTGCGTCTCGATGTACGCGACCAGCCCGGCGTCCTCGCCTCGATCGCTTCGATCTTGGCCGACGATCAGGTCTCGATCGACTCCGTCGTGCAACGTGCCTCCGATGGTCGCGCGCAACTCGTGATCGTCACGCACCCAGCACGAGAGGGCGCGGCGCGCCATGCGATCCAGCGCATCGCCGACTTGGACGTCTGCGAAGGTACGCCCGTCGTACTCCGCGTGCTCTCTGCCGGGTAGAATCGCGCCATGAATCGTCTTGCTGGTAAGCGCGCGCTGATCACTGGAGGCGCCTCGGGGATCGGGGCCGGAATCGTGGAGCGCTTCCACGAGGAGGGTGCGACGTGCTTCGTGGCGGATCTCGTCGGTGGCGATGTCGTCTGCGATATTCGCGATGCCACCGCCATTAGCGAAGCCGTGGCTGCTGCCGTTGCGAGCATGGGCGGCGTTGACCTATTGGTCCTCAATGCGGCGCGCCCGGTAGTGGGCGCGCTCTGGGACCTTGATGACGCGACCTGGGACGACGCTGTCGCCACCAACCTAACCAGCGTGCATCGCTTTGTGCGTGCTGCGTGGCCGCAATTGAAAGAGCATCGTGGCACAGTGCTCCTGACCGGCAGCGTCGTCGGTCTCGACGGCTCTGCTAATCAGGCGGCCTACTGCGCAACCAAGGCAGGCGTCGTGATGCTGACGAAGACGATTGCACTCGATGGAGCTCCCTACGGCGTTCGCGCCAACTGCGTCTGCCCCGGCTTCACCGAGACACCAATGCTGGAGACGTTTCTTGCCGAGCAAGACGACCCCGACGCCGTGCGCGCCTATGCGACCGGGCTTCATCCCGCCGGTCGACTCGGCAGCCCACGGGACATCGCGGACGCCTTCGTCTACCTCGGATCCGACGAGGCTGCCTGGGTGACGGGCGTGGCACTGCCCGTTGACGGCGGCCTGCTCGCCGGCATCTAGTCCGATCCTAGTCCGATCCTAGACCGATCCTAGCCGGCGACTAGCTCCACAAACACGAATGGCCCCGCCGACCGCAGTCGACGGGGCCACGTGTTGATGCTCTAGACGAGTACGACGAGCGCCGGAATGATCAGGATCGCCACGATGTTGGCGATCTTGATCATCGGGTTGATCGCGGGCCCAGCGGTGTCCTTGTAGGGATCGCCGACGGTGTCACCCGTAATGGCTGCCTGATGGGCAATCGAACCCTTGCCACCATGTGCCCCATCTTCGATCATCTTCTTGGCGTTGTCCCATGCGCCGCCACCCGAGGTCATCGAGATAGCGAGGAACAGACCAGTCACGATCGTGCCGACCAGCAGGCCGCCCAGCATCTGCAGCGCGCTCGGCGTCCAGATGGCGAGCACGCCGATCGCGATCGGAATCACGACCGGGATGGCAGCAGGAACGAGCATCTCGCGAAGCGCCGTGCGCGTCACGATGTCGACGCACTGGCCATAGTCAGGGCGCTCGCTGTAGTCCATGATGCCCGGCTTCTCACGGAACTGCCGACGAACCTCTTCGACAACTGCCTTGCCGGCCTTGCCGACTGCGCTCATGCAGAACGAGGCGAAGACGAACGGCATTGCGCCACCGACGAGTAGGCCGACGATCACCCACGGGTTGGAAAGTTGGAACGTCAGGGTGTCAGCAATCGCACCCTTGCCAGCTTCGTTCAGCTGCACGATCAACTCATCACGGTACGAGGCAAACAAGATCACGGCTGCGAGTGCAGCGGAACCAATTGCGTACCCCTTGGTGACGGCCTTCGTGGTGTTACCAACCGCGTCGAGCGGGTCGGTCACCTTGTTGCGAACGTCTTCCGGCAGGCCAGCCATCTCGGCAATGCCACCGGCGTTGTCAGTCACGGGACCGAACGCGTCGAGCGCGATGATCACGCCCGCCATCGAGAGCATCGCCACAACGGCGATTGCGATGCCGGCAAGACCAGCAAACGCGTTGGCGAGGAGAATGCCGCCACCGATCACAACGACAGGTGCAGCCGTTGCCTGCATCGAGTAGCCAAGGCCACTGATGATGTTGGTCGCGTGTCCTGTGGTCGAGGCCTCAGCCACGTCCTTGACGGGCTTCCACTTGGTACCCGTGTAGTACTCAGTGATCGCCATCAACAGCGCGGTGATAACCAAGCCGATGATCGCACAGCCGAAGATCTGGGCGGTCGTAGCACCATCGAAGTTCGTGGTGCTGGCAAGGATCTCGCTATCCAGGGCAAAAATGGCTGGGATGAACAGCAGCGCGGAAAGCACTGCGGAAACCAGCACGCCACGGTAGAGCGCGCCCATCACGGAGCCGCCTTCCTTGACGCGAACGAGCAACGTGCCGACGATCGAGGCGAGACCCGAGAGTCCACCCAGGACAAGCGGCAGGCCAACCAGTGCGGCGTTGCCGTCGGACAGCTGGCTGAGCAGCAACATCGCAGCGACCAACGAGACGGCGTAGGTCTCGAAGAGGTCGGCAGCCATGCCAGCGTCGTCGCCAACGTTGTCGCCAACGTTGTCGGCGATCACGGCTGGGTTGCGCGGGTCGTCCTCGGGAATGCCAGCCTCGATCTTGCCGACCAAGTCGGCACCCACGTCGGCACCCTTCGTAAAGATGCCGCCTCCAACGCGTGCGAACACGCTGATCAACGAACCACCGAAGCCGAGGCCGATTAGGCCGCGCAGTGCCTCACCTTGGTCGTAGCCGGCGGCCAGCAGCGCGCCGTAGTAGCCCGCCACACCGATCAGGCCGAGGCCCACGACGAGCACGCCCGTCACGGTGCCGCCCTTGAAGGCGACGTCCATTGCAGGGCTCAGACCAGTCTTGGCCGCCTCGGCGGTGCGGACGTTGGCACGCACAGCGACGTTCATGCCGATAAAACCGGCAGCGGCCGACAAGATGGCGCCGATCAGGAAACCGACAGCGACCTTCCAGCCACCCAAGTCGGGAACGAACAGGAGGATCAGGAAGAGGACGGCGGCAACTATTGCCACGGTTCGGTACTGGCGGCTCAGGTACGCGGAGGCACCCTCCTGAATGGCAGATGCGATCTCGCGCATCTTGTCGTCGCCCGCAGGCTTCGAGAGGACCCAGCGAGTCAGGATCACTCCATACAGGACGGTGATAACTCCGCACACCAGTGCGATCAGCACGGCGTGTTCGGCGAAGAGCGTGGACATCAGGTCGGAATAGCTCCTTGAAGTCGGGAAACTGCCGTAAGTGACAGCCGCCGGAGGGTATCAACTCGCACCGGCGGCATCCGCCGCTAGCACCCGCGCTGTGCGAGTTAGCGGTTCCGTGGCGCGAGGTAGGCGGCAACACCAAACATCTCGTCGAGCGACTGTGGTTCAAGCCCGCGCCCACGTAGCGCGCGAATCAACGCTGGCACAGCGGCTGCCGTGTTGGCACTGACGTGCAGCACGACGATCGACCCTGCCCGCGCATGCTGGGTGACCTTGTCGACCAGCACCGCTGGTGGGGGATTGAGATAGTCCGACGGATCGACGTCCCAGAGCACGGAATAGGCAAATCCCTCCGACCCGGCTGCGAAATCGGTTGTGGCGTTGCGGAGGCCGTACGGTGGACGAAAGAACGGCATCGGCGAGGCCTTGGCGACACGCCACCAGATCTCCTTGTCGCCCTTCAGCTGACTGATCTGCGCCGAGGCGGACAGGCTTGGCAACTCCGGATGGGCCCACGTGTGGGAGCCAATTGTGTGACCGCCGGCGAGGGTTGCGCGCGCAGCGGTGGGGTTGGAACGCACGTGGACGCCGTTGCAGAAGAATGTCGTGTGGGCCTTCGCGACGCGAAACGACTTGATGATCGAGAGCCAGGCCTGCTCACTGACGCAGTCGTCGAACGCGAGACCGACCGCTGGGCCGGCCTCTCTCAGCGAGTAGATGAGATTGTTCTTAACGGCACGGTCGACGCGGAGCAGCCGCGGTTCGCTTTCACCGACATTGCCCACACCGTCAACACCCGTCAGGCGAAGGTGGTAGACGCCAGGCTGCAGGAGACGCTTCCGCAGACGCAGATTCCAGTCGAAGGATGCCCCCTGTCCGTCTCTGCTAACGGGCACCTTGACGGTACCGAGGGTGGCTCCGAGCTGGCTCTCGACCGTTAACGTGATGCGTGTTAGTGGCGTCACATCCTTGGCCGTTGCGTTGATCGCAACCGGACCGACCGCTGTCTGCCCCGAGCCAAGAGTCGCGAGACGCACCACCGGCGCTGTCGAATCGACAGCAACTGACGTGAGCGCCTGGCTCGTTACACCGGCAGGGTCAACAAGGGTGACTTGGATTCCGTATGAGCCATCGACTGCCTCTGCCCCGTCCCACTTCACGGTCGTTGTCGATCCCGCCGTGACGGGCTTCGCGGGCACGAGATTTGCGTAGACCGGTCCGGCCTCTGTCACCACGTCAACGCTTAACGTTCCTGCCACTGAAGCAACGACGACGATCGCGGTCTCCGAGGCTCGCGCCGTGGCCTGAGGATTAAACGCACTGGGAGTTGCAGTAAGCGCAATCGCTGGTGAGGTGACTGGCACCAACGCCCGCGGCATGACCGGCGATCCGATCAGCGCGGCAACGAGCAGCGTGGTGGCAAGCATGGACACGTGCCACTCACCCTACAGCGTGGCTCCTTTGAGGGCCTGCGCGCAGGGATCATCCGACGCACGGGGTGGTAGCTGCGTGATCGTCGCGATCAGGAGATCGCGTAGCCGTTCCAGGTTGGCCTCGAACGCAGCGATCACCTGATTGGCCGTGACCGCCTGAGCCGTCGGATCGTTGGCGACCCCGGTGTCGTAATCGGTAATCAGCGCAATCGTGGCGTAACAGAGCTCCTGCTCTCGTGCCAGGATCACCTCAGGATACCCGGTCATGTTGATCACCTGCCAGCCCGCATCGCGATACCACTTGGATTCTGCGCGCGTCGAGAAGCGCGGACCCTCGATGATCACCATCGTGCCCGCCGCGTGAATCTCGATGCCTTGTGATCGACCAACCTTGAGCAACTCCGCGCGCAGCGACCCACAGTAGGGATCCGCACCCGCGACGTGAGTCGCTCCAGGGCCGTCAAAAAATGTCTGCGCACGGCCCGACGTCCGATCGACAAACTGATCGACGAGCACCATCGAGCCGGGCACGATGAGAGGGTCAAGCGAGCCCGCGGCGCACGGCGCGAAGATGCGCTCGACGCCGAGCTGCTTCATTGCCCAGACGTTGGCCCGATACGGGATCTGATGTGGCGGTAGACGGTGGCCGCGCCCATGGCGCGGGAGAAAGGCAACCGAGTGTCCACCGATCTCTGCGATCGAGATGACGTCAGAGGTCTCGCCGTACGGCGTCTCGATACGGACCTCTTCTGCATCGGCAAGAAACTGCTGGAACCCGCTCCCACCAAACACGCCGAGTGTGGCGCGTGGCGTCAAACGTCACCGCCCGGCGTCCAGATCTTTGGACGTGCCGGCTCGGGCGGTGCTGCCGGCGGCGGCGGTGCTGCTGTTTTTGGTGTGGCCTTCGGCTTCGCAGCGGCGGGTGCGGTTCCGTCGGCGTCACCCTCCATCGCCTCCGAGTGGGCGACCGCATCGGCAAAGGCCAACTGCAGCTCGGCGAGAGCACGACGCAACTCCTGAACGGGCTCCGGCAGCTCAGTCCCTTCGGGCAGTCCGTCAAGGAACGCAGCGATCAGCGCATCGGCACCACCAATCGCGAGGCGCGCTTGGACACCATCGCCACCGTTGATCATTCCGGGAATCATGCCGAGTTGGCCTGCGCCGATCGACATCAGTTCCGATGCCACGTTGAGCAGGAGCGACTCAACACGGATCTGCGACAAATCGACTTCGGGCATGCCCTCAGGACCGGTGTTGGGTGGAAGTTCTTCGGCCATCTCAGCCAACTTTCTCTGCGAGGCGCCGTGCCGACGCCATGGTGATTGCTACCTGCTCGGCATGGATCGCCTCCATGTCTTCGCCGGCCTCGACGCGATTCTTCCAACGGGTTGCATGGTCGCCGTCAACGAGCAGTCCCTCTAACGGCTCCAGCCACGAACGTAATTTAAGCGCTTCAATTTCGGGTTCGCAGGCGACGAGCAGCGCACGAATCTTCGTGGCAGCTGGAATTGCTTTGCGTGCCTCAAAGTCGATCAGTTCCCGCGACATACCCCAGCGCAAGGCGCGCCAGAGGTTCTCTTCGAGATCACTCGGGCGATCCGGTGGTGGCAGCGTCCCTTCGTCGTAGAGTCGTGCCGCTCGAGCGGCAAGTGCAGTCTGGAACGCGGCGAGCGCAATCGACTCACCGATATCCGGAAGGGCATCGCAGGCGCGGATCTCGATCGTGCCGAAGGACTGGTGCGGACGAATCGTCCACCAGATCTCCGTGTGTTCCCGAATCGATTCGGTCTCGAGTAGAAAGCGAACGTAACGGTCGTAGTCGGCCCAGTCGCTGAAAATGTCGGGAATCCCACAGCGAGGAAACATGCGCGTGAAGATCTGCGTGCGGGTCGAGCGAAGATGGGTGATACGCCCCTCGAGCCACGGCGACGTGCAGGAGAGAGCGAGCAACTCCGGCACGTACGAGCGCATGGCGTTGGCCACGGCCATCGCGCGATCGGCACCCCGGATACCAACGTGCACATGCATTCCGAAGGTGTTGTTGCGCCAGGCGATGTAGCGCAGAGTGCCCTCAACGATCCGGTAGTGCGGCGTGTCGATGATGCGTTGATCCGACCACGGCGACGTGGGATGCGTTCCCGTTGCGCCAATCAGGACGCCGAGCTTCTCTGCCTCGATTGCCAGCTGCACACGCCGATCGATGATCATGTGCGCCGCCTCATCGAACGTCTCGCCACGCCCCGTCTTGACTTCGATTTCGGAAGCGATCAACTCGCCCGCAACGTTGCCGTGCAGCGGTCCGGCCTCGCAGGCATCGCGGAGTTCCTCAAAGCGGTTGGTCATCGCAAGCGTGTCGCGATTGAGGATCTGGAACTCCTCTTCGATACCGATCGTAAAATCGGTCGCGTTAGCGAAATGTTGTCGTGCCGCGTCTAGCGCCGCATAGGAGTCCTCAACCGACGCGCCCATAGGCGCCTACGGTAGCAGTCGCTCCGTGTCGCGAGCCGCGCTGCGGCGCTATTGTGCTGCGCTCATGAACGTGAACGACGAAACCGCGACGCACCCGCCCGAACTGACGCTGCTGGAGTACGTCGTGGGCGAACTCGGCCCGGACACCTCCGACGGCGTCCGCGTCCACGTTGAGGGCTGCCCCGAATGCCGCGATCGTATCGTCACGTTGGTCAGGGACATGGACGAGCTCGACAGGCTCCCACTGGTCGCAATCCCACATGATCTAATCGTGGGTGCGTTTGGACCCGCGTCCTCCGCTCGGCGACGGTCGATCAGGCGCTCGCTCCCGATCGTCGTGCTGCTCGCGGCCGCGATTGGCGTGCTTAGTCTGTTCGAGTTCGGTGGTTTTCAACGTGCCGAGTCGGCGTCCACACAGCGTCAGGTTGTCGTGCACACCGCCGACTCCGACCCCGCCGGCGTGGTCGACGAGTTGCTCGGAGGACTTCCGCACACGACGACCGTGGACCGGGCCGACGCGCGACACCTGATCGTGCTCGTGAGCGACGGCGATGTCGACGTTGCGGTGGCGCGACTAGCGCATACGGCATCGCCAAACGGACAGTCCTACGTGGTCGATGTCGGCGGCACGGGCACGTTGCAGACCCCTCCTGCCCCGTAAGTCCTCGCGGCTTCTACGCTAAGTGAAAGTAGAGCGCGTAGAGCAGTTCCACAGCCGGACTTGTGGTGTGCACCGTGACATCGGCTGGCACGTCGATCAGCGCACCGGAGTAGTTGAACACGATGCGCACTCCACTGCGAACGAGCTCATCCGCAACGCTCTGTGCGGCGTCGGCTGGAACTGCGACGACACCGACGATGACGGTCATTTCGTCGACAATGCGCGGGAGTTCGGTTGGCGACTGTACGACCACGCCGCCACACGTCGTGCCGACCTTGGCCGGATCGGCATCGACGATTGCCACGATCGAGAAACCATGGTCGGCAAAGACGTCGGCCTCAGCGATGGCAAGTCCGAGTCGTCCGGCACCGATCAGGACAATGTTGTGTTGTCCCGCGGTGCGCAAAATCGTGCTGATCTCGCCGATCAGTGCGTCGACGTTGTAGCCAACACCGCGCTTGCCAAAGGTGCCAAAGCCGGAGAGGTCGCGCCGAATCTGCGTCGCGTTGACGTGCGTGTACTCGCTGATCTCGTGCGAGGTAATCGCACCACGCCCGGCCTTCTTCGCCTGTGTTAAGACCTGGAGATAGTGCGCGAGTCGCGCTGCCACTCCCCCACCCAGACGCTCAGTCATGACGAACCCTTCGTACTGCGTTGCAAGCCACAAGGGATCGTACCCAACCGCACCGTTATCGGATTCACCGTGTCACGATCACTCGGCGGCCAACGCCCTCTCGATCGCCGACTGCTCGATCACGAAGTGACCCACTTCGACTCCATCGACGAGCACAACAGGGATCAGTTCGCGGTAGCGCCGCTCGAGGTCGACATCGCCATCGATGTCAACAATCACGAGTTCGACGCCGTGCCCAGCCGACGCTGCCCTCGCCGCCTCGATCGCAGGCGGACACAGATGACACCCCGTCGCCATGAGCACCTCGACACGCCTCATCCGAGCGGGCTCCGCGCATGGGCATCGAGCGATTCCATCTCCGCAACCGACAGTGAAGGCAGTGAGCGGCTCGCCATGGCGATCATGGCGGCGTTGTCGCCACAGGCAGAGAGTGGCGCCATCGTCACGGTGGCCGGCAGGGTGCCTAGTTGTTCGCGCAGGCGCACATTTGCGGCAACGCCTCCGACCAGACCGAGCGTTGTGCGCCCCGTGCTGGCGAGTCCAAGGCTGGCACGGTCGAGCAGGTGTTCGACGATCGCCTCTTGATACGCAGCGGCCAGTTCCGAGCGTGCGGCGTGATCATCGCTGTCGAGTCGTTGGACTGCGAGAGACAGCGCAGTCTTGAGCCCAGAAAATGAGAAGGCGAGATCGTCACGGCCCTTGAGTGGGGTCGTAAACGCGCGCGCCTGCGGATCTGCCGAGCCCGCCAAGCCACCGAGGGCAGGCCCACCGGGATAGCCCAGCCCGAGCAGCCGCGCGCCCTTGTCGAATGCTTCACCCGCGGCGTCATCCAGGCTGCGAGCGATCGTGGTCAGGCCTCCACTGTCGTCAACATCGATCAACAGCGTGTGACCCCCGGAGGCGAGCAGCACAAGATGCGCCCCAACCGGCGGAGTCTCCGACAGCTGTAACGAAGCCACGTGGCCATGCAGATGATCCACGGCCACCAATGGCAAGCGGCGGGCGTAGGCATAGCCCTTGGCGTAACTGACACCAACCAGCAGCGCGCCAATCAGACCAGGGCCAGACGTCACGGCAACGCGTGTCAGTTGGTCTTCGCTGATGCCCGCTTCGGTGAGTGCCGTGGCAACCGTCGGTCCGAGCAACACGAGATGCCGCCGGGAGGCAATCTCGGGGACCACCCCACCGAACGCGGCATGGTCGGCGGCCTGTGAGGCAACCACCGATGACAGCAAGCGGCCGTCCTCCGTGCAGACAGCCGCGCACGTCTCGTCACACGACGTTTCGATCGCGAGGATCATCGAACGAGCGGTTCGGTATCTGTGTCCGGCCCGTCGCCACGCCACATCACGAGCGCGTCCTCGCGATCATCGGTGTAATACGCACGCCTCATGCCGGCAGGGCGAAAGCCAAGTCTCTCGTAGAGACGGATTGCGCCGTGGTTCGAAACGCGTACCTCGAGCGTGTGCCCACGGGTGCCATCGCCGTCAGTCTCGCGCAGCATGGTTTCGAGCATCAGTCGTGCCACCCCGAGTCGACGATGAGGTTCGTCGACAGCAACGTTCATCACATGCCACGCATCGGTGTAGCGCGACACGATCAGATAGCCGGCCAGCGACCGCTCGATAAAGGCGCCATAGCAGCGCGAGCCAGGTCGGCTGATCTCGCCGGAGAACATCGTCCTCGACCAGGGCGTCTTGTACGCGCGTCGCTCGAGTTCCTCGACGCCCGTCAGGTCGCCCAACCCTAGGCGGCGTAGTCGAATCGGCTGTTCGCCATCAAGTGCGCGCACGCTCTCCTCGGTCGCAGTCATCGGGCCGCTACCGGTACAGCGTCGGGGGCGCGGAGATACAGCGCGGTCGCTGGTTGGGGACTAGACTGCGCTTGCTCAGCCATCGCGGCCGGGCTTGGCCAGTGGAGCGGGCTTGCGTCGGCGGGGACGGTGCAGCCCGACTCGGCAAACAGTTCGCGATAGCGCAGCGCTCCGTCTCCAACCAGCACGGTGCCACGCTCCAAATGCGCTGTCAGCTGCACGGGTGTGTACGACGCTGCAGCAACGCCAACTCCCTGAGCGAACACTTCCCCTCGTCGAGCATCAATCACTGCGAAGGCACCCGCTGGCGCGGCCTGTTGGAGCGCTCCAAGCGTGTCCACGCCCACCACACGAACGGCCAGCGCCTCGCTCAGACCAAGGGCAGTTGCCAGCCCGATTCGTAGACCCGTAAACGATCCAGGACCACGTCCCACGGCGATGCAGGAAATGTCATCAACGCTGATTCCGGCCGCTCCGAGTACGGCATCAACGGCGGACAAGACGTGCTGCGCCGCGTTCGCGGCACGAATCGGTTCCGCGGTGACGTTGGAGCCGTCGGTCAGCACCAGTCCGACTGAGGCAATCGAGGTTGCCGTATCGATGGTCAGGGTTGTCACGCGGTAATCCTAAAGGCGACCGGCAGCCGGCGAAATGGCGAACTGTCGCACGCCGTCAGCGGCGAGCCCAATCTCAACCGAACAGGTCGCGGCAGGCAACCAATTGCTGCCGTATTCCGGCCACTCAACGAAGGCGATCACGTCTTCGGTCAAATAGGCCAGCAGGTCGGCCGTGTCGCGGCCCGTCGCCTCACCTAGGCGGTAGAGATCGAGGTGAGCGACAGGGGGCGTGCCGTCATAGACGTGTGCGAGTGCGAAGGTTGGGCTTGTGACTGGCTCGCTGACACCCAGCAGTCGTGCACAGGCCTGAACGAGCGTGGTCTTGCCGGCACCAATCGGCCCGTGAAGATAGACACAATCGCCTGCTTGCGCCGCCGAGCAAATCGCCTCGGCGACAGGGGTGAGATCGCCTCCATCCGCGACGGTGATCATCACGAACCGGTCAGCCGCAGCCGCAGCCACCGCCGCAGCAACCGCCAGCACGGCCGGCTGCCGGCGCGGGCGCGGACTCAAGGCCGCCACCACCAACGCGCACGCGCTGGAAGGTCGAAAAGAGCTTGTCGACCTTGCCGGAATTGCAGACGGGGCAGGCAACGACAGTGGAGCCAGAGGCCGAGACGAGCTCTTCAAATTGGTGCGAGCACTTCGTGCAGGCGTATTCGTACATAGGCATAGCCGTAGGGTAGCGCCTCGTTCCGGCGGACGTCCGGTACCATGCGCGCAAGGACTCCATCCTCACCGAGGGGTACCAATGAAGCTCACCGTGATCGGTCCCGGACGCGCCGGGACAGCAATCCATCAGCACGCCTGCCACGCTGGCCTTGCCTGCACGCTCGGGCGCACCGTAACGGGCGTTTGTGACGTGGTCCTGATCGCCGTTCCAGACGCCGCAGTCGCCGACGTTGCTCAGGCGATTCCGGTTGGACCACTGGTCGGCATGCTGTCTGGCTCGGTCCCGCTCAGTGCGCTCGCGCCGCATGCCCACGCGTTCGTCATGCACCCGATGCAGACGATCCAGCCAGACCGCGACGACCTGCAGCTGACAGGCTGCGCTGCCGGCATCACCTCGACAGACGTGGCCACAGCAGCAACTGCGAGCGAGCTCGCCCGCCTGCTCGGGATGAACCCTGTGCCGGTTGCCGAAGAACTGCGACCGCTGCCTCACATCGCGAGCGTCTTCGCCTCGAACCTGTTGCTGCCGTCGCTGGTTTCTGCGATGCAGGTCCTGGCCGCCGCAGGCCTCGACGAACAGCGCGAAGAGATCCTTGGCCCGTTGGTCCGACGCGCGGTCGACAACGCGTTGGCTGAAGGCACGACCGCGGCGGCAACTGGACCTGTCGCTCGTGGAGACCTCGCCACCGTTCAACTACACCGCCGACGGCTGCGACGCGTTAACGCGCAACTGGACCGCGCCTACGCGCTCCTCTCCACCGCGCTGCTGCCGTTGGTTCCACCAACCGCAGCCGCCTCGGTCGCTCCTGGATTGGGGCCCGACGCATGATCATCGCCCGCTCCGCCACGGAACTACGAGCTGCTATCAACGGGCCTGTCTCGTTCGTGCCGACGATGGGCGCTTTGCATGCCGGCCATGCCTCGTTGATTCGCCTCGCCGCAGCCGACGGGTCGTGCGTGGTCGTATCCGACTTTGTCAATCCGTCGCAATTTGGTGAGGGCGAGGACTTCGAGAGTTACCCGCGCGATCTCGATGGTGACGCCGCGATCGCGGAGCAGGCCGGAGCGCAGATTCTCTACGCCCCGAGCATGGCCGAGATCTACCCGCCCGACTTTGCCACGACAATCGACCCCGGGCCGTTGGCTCACGAACTATGCGGGGCTCTCCGCCCAGGCCATTTCGCCGGTGTTGCGACCGTGGTGGTCCGCCTGTTCGGTCTCGTTGGGCCGCGCCGCGCCATCTTTGGACGCAAGGACTACCAGCAACTGGCCATCCTGCAACTCGTCGCAAAGGATCTCGCGCTCGGGATCGAGATCGTCGGAGCCCCGACGATTCGCGATGCGGATGGTCTCGCCCTCAGCTCTCGCAACGCCTACCTCTCCGCAGCGGAACGGGTGCAGGCAGCAGCACTGCCCGTGGCGCTTCAGCGGGCGGCGGCTGCCTACGCCAACGGCGAACGCGACGCAGCCATTCTCGCCGCTATCGGCCGTAATGCCCTCGACGGCGTGGAGCTTGAGTACCTCGAACTGCGCTCGGCAGAGCTCGCACCCTACGACCCAGAGCACCTCGCCGTTCTGCTGGTCGCAGGACACCTCGGGGCCACTCGCCTGATCGACAACATCGTGCTTGACCCCACGGCGCCCGAACACGCCGTAGCCCAACTCTCAACGAAGGAGTACGCATGAGCAC
>JAEMTW010000153.1:4319-4913 GCA_016462095.1 Thermoleophilia bacterium | reverse complement strand
GTGGACGTGGCGCTGGTGGTTGACGTCCGTCCCGATCCCCAAGGCTGGTTGCCCCTCCGTGCGCGCGAGTTGGGCGTTGAGGTGCGGGGCGGGAGCGTCGTCATGGACACGACGGCCGCGGCGGATGGTGCGCTCGCTGGCGTGGTCGTGGCACCGCTTGGTGGCGGCGACTCCGAGACCGTGGCCTGCGACGTGTTGGCCGTGTCGGGTGGCTGGGATCCGCTCTTCGACTTGCACCACTACCTTGGTGGCACGGCACGTTGGGACGAGCAGTTGCTGGCTTTCGTGCAAGACAACGTCGTTGCTGGCCAGCGCGTAACCGGTGCCGCCGCCGGCATCTTTGGCACCACCGCTTGTCGTCGCGACGGGCACCTGATCGGTCTTGTCGCTGCCGAGGCAACAGGCTTTGGTTCGGCTGCCAGCGGTCCGGCGGCGCCCGAGGCTGCTGACGTTACCGAGCAGGCGCCAGCAGATTTTGTCCGCGTGGCTGCAGTCGATGGCGACGAGTCGCACACCTTCGTCGATCATCACCGCGACGTCACGATGGCGGGCATCGAGCGCGCGCTCAACTCGGGCATCACGAACGTGGAGCAC
>JAEMTW010000153.1:0-4309 GCA_016462095.1 Thermoleophilia bacterium | reverse complement strand
CGGAGGACATGGACGCGGCAGTGCTGCGCGAGTGTGCGGCGGTGCGCGAGGGCGTCGGCATGATGGACGCCTCGACGCTTGGCAAGATCGATCTGCGTGGCAAGGACGTTGGCGTCTTTCTTGATCGGCTCTACACCGGCACGATGAGCACGCTCAAGGTCGGCCGTGCCCGCTACGGCGTGATGTGCAAAGCCGACGGGATGGTCTTCGACGATGGCGTCGTCTTGCGTGTTGCGGAAGACAACTTCGTCGCGACGACCACCACGGGTGGCGCGGCTGGCGTGCTCGACTGGATGGAAGATTTTCTTCAGACCGAGTGGCCCGACCTCGACGTCTGGCTGACGAGCGTGACGGAGCAGTGGGCGACGGTGGCCGTGGTTGGGCCGCAGGCGCGTGCGGTGATGGCGACGCTCGCACCCGAGCTCGATGTCACGCAGGACAGCTTCAAGTTCATGCAGGTCGAGGACGCTGTGGTGGCGGGCATGCCTGCCCGCGTGGCACGCATCTCGTTCTCGGGCGAGCTCGCCTTCGAGCTCAACGTGCCGACGACGTCCGGTCTAGCGATGTGGGAGGCCGTTGTTGCTGCCGGCGAGCCCTACGGAATTACGCCCTACGGCACCGAGGCAATGCACGTGCTGCGTGCCGAGAAGGGCTACTTCATCGTCGGCCAAGAGACGGATGGCACGGTTACGCCGCTCGACCTCGGGCTCGATTGGATGATTGCCGACAAGGAGTTTGTCGGTCGTCGCAGCCTGCGCCGCACGGACATGCTCCGCGAGGATCGCAAGCAGCTCGTCGGCATCTTGCCCGTCGACCCAAACGACCGCCTACCTGAGGGCGCACAGCTGATCGAGACGGCGGAGTACGAGATTCCTGTCGCGATGATCGGGCATGTCACCTCGTCGTACGAGAGTGCTGCGATGGGTCGCACGTTTGGTCTGGCACTCGTGCGTGGTGGTCGGAGCCGAATTGGCGAAACGATCTACGCACCGCTGCTCGATCGCACCGTTGCCGTCGAGTTGGTCGATCCGATCATCTTCGATGCTGAGGGGGCTCGCCGCGATGGCTAGTCGAGCCGAACCACTGGCAGCGCTCGACGCGACGATTGCGGCGACGAGGGTCGGCGATACGCGTCTGACGACGGTGCCGTTTCTCGCCCAGGTCGGCCTCCGGCTCGACCCGGATGGGCCGGCTGTTGCACGTCTTGCCGCCGTCCTTGGATCCGAGCTACCTGGCCCGAATCGTGCGGTCGCGGCGGGTGCTCACCGCGTGCTCTGGCTTGGCCCAGACGAGTGGCTGGTGGTTGCTGCGGATGGTGAGGAAGACGCGCTTGTCGCAAGTCTGGCCGCTACGGTCGGCGAGGACGGTGCCGTGATCGATCTGTCGGCCAATCGCACAGGCCTCGAGCTGTCCGGCGCCTTTGCGCGCGATGTGCTCGCGACGTGCTGCACGATCGATTTCCATCCCCGCGTCTTTGGTCCTGGCCAATGCGTCCAGACCTTGATCCAGAAGGCCGGCGTTCTGATCGATCAGCGCACCGACGACACGTACCTTCTGCTCGTGCGCCCGTCGTTTGCGGCCTACGTCGCCGAGTGGCTCCTCGACGGCATGCTCGGGCTCCAGGCCGATCGCGCCACCAGGTAAACAAGGGGGCCTGACCCCGCTGTTCACTTACTGGAGGGGGCGGCGTTCCGGTGCGTCGAGCCAGGGGCGTTCGCGTTCGAGGGCGGCACCAATCTGGAAGGTCGTGGCGTCGTCGAATGTACGACCCACGATCTGCAGGCCGGTCGGCACGTTGTTGTCGGCGAAGCCGCTCGGCACGTTGAGCACCGGGCAGGCGCTGAGGATGTTGAACACGGGCGTAATCAGCGTTTCGAAGTAGTTGTCAAGCTGCTGTCCGCCGACCTCGAGACCGTGTCCGTAGTAGTCGTCGCCAGCAATCAGGCCACGTGTGCCGAGTGTTGGGCAGAGCAACGCGTCATACGATTCCAAGACGTCTGCGATTGGAGCCCAGAGTGCGGCCTCCGCTTCGATCTGTGTCCAGCCATTGCCGGTGTCTCCACTGATTCGTGCGACGTACTCAGCAAAGGCAATAGTGTGATCGGTTAGGAGTTCGCGATGTTCGTCCATGATGGCCGCGATCCAACGACCCCAGACCGAATCGAAGTGGTAGCCGGTCGCGACGTTCATCAGATCCCGTGAGAGGCCAATCGGCACCTCGACAACGGTGGCTCCGGCAGCTCGGAGGGCCTCTACCGCAGCGCGCGTGTTTCTGTCGACCTCTGGGTCGAGTGCAAAGCAGCCATCGAAGTCGGTCGTAAATGCGATGCGTAGACCCGTGACGTCATCTATCCCGGCCGGGATCTCGTACTTGGGGCGGATCGACCGGTGATCCATTGGGTGCGGACCGGCCATGACGTTCTGGTACAGCCGCATGTCCTCGACGGTGCGTGCGAGGCCACCGTTGTGCCAATACATATCGAGTCCGCCAGGTGGCTCACAGGGCACGCGGCCGTGGGGTGCCTTGAAGCCGACGACGCCATTAAATGAGGCGGGTATGCGAATAGACCCACCGATATCCGAGCCGCTTGCGAGGGTTGACGTGCCGGCGGCAAGCGAGGCGCCTGCCCCGCCCGACGAACCTCCGACGGCAAACTCTTGGTTCCAGGGATTGCGCGTGACGCCGTGGATTTTCGAATGAGTGAATCCTGCACACGAGAACTCTGGCGTGGTGGTGCGTGCATGTTGGATCACTCCGGCATCAAACATCCTCTGTGCGAACGGGGACGTTTCCTCCGCAACCAGGTCTTGATAGACCAGTGAACCCATCGACCATGGTTGGCCCGCGATTGGCACCTCGTCCTTAATCGCCGTGACGATCCCTTCGAGGGGTCGCGCGGTGCCATCGTGCCAGCGCTGCTCGGCCAGCTTGGCCTCGGCCCGGGCCTCGTCGTACCGCGTCCAGCAGAACGCATTGATGGATGGCTCGACGATTTCGGCTCGGGCGATTAAAGCATCGAGTACCTCGACGGGTGAAAGCGTCTTGGCGGCGAAACCGGCGAGTGCGTCGCTGGCAGTGATATAGGCGAGGTCTGTCATGTGGCAAGCCTAGTCGGCTGGGCAAGACTCTGCCGGTCCGGTACCGTCTGCGGCATGAGCGATCCCCATCTCGTCACCCCGTCCGGCAAGCCCCGTGCTCGTTCCCTCGGCATTCCCTTTGCGGGCACGCCTGGTCCGTGGAATGCGATCACGGATGTCCCGGGCGTCGAGGTTGGCTACACGACGGTGATCGAGGACGACGATGTGCGCACGGGCGTGACGGGTATTCATCCGCGTGGCAAGGCCAATCCGCACGATGCCTGCGCTGCCGGCGTCTACTCGCTCAATGGCAATGGTGAGATGACGGGCTGGGCGTGGATTGAGGAGACTGGCACCGTCAGCCTGCCGATCGCGATCACGAGTACCGCCGCGGTTGGTATCGCGCAGGCGGGCATCAACAGTTGGGTGCATACGCGCTTCCCGGACCCCAATGACGAATGGGCCTTGCCCGTCGCAGCCGAGACCTGGGACGGCTTTCTGCACACGATCAACGACCGCCGCATCACCGAAGAAGAGGTCCATGCCGCCCTTGACTCGGCCGCATCTGGTCCGCTCGAAGAGGGCTCGGTTGGTGGTGGCACGGGGATGAACTGTTGCGGCTTTAAGGCCGGCAGTGGAACAGCCTCGCGGCAGGTTGCGTGGGGCTCCGAGACCTACACCGTTGGCGTCTTCGTGCAGAGCAATTTTGGTAGTCGCAGCGAGTTGACGATCGCGGGCGTCCAGCTTGGCGAGGCGCTGGCAGACGACGATCCGCTTGGCTCGGACGATTGGGTGGTTCCCCCCGGGGCCGGCTCGATCATCGTGATTCTCGCGACAGACGCGCCGCTTCTGCCGACGCAGATGAAGGCGCTGGCACGCCGGGTGCCACTCGGCTTGGCCCGCCTCGGCACCACGGGCTCGCACTTCTCGGGCGATATCTTCCTGGCCTTCTCGACGGCAAACTCCGGCGCGTTCTCGGGTGGCTTTCCACTTGGTGAGCCGACGACCGCCGAGATTTCCTCGCTCTCGTTCTTGCCCTGGACACGGATCGACAGTCTCTTTGCCGCGACAGTGCAGTGTGTCGAAGAGGCGATCGTCAATGCGCTCGTCGCGAACGAGGAGATGCCGGGCAGGCTTGGGCGTCGTGTCCCGGCGCTGCCGCGCGAGCGCGTCGTCGAGCTCCTGCGCGACGCCGGTCGGATCGTCTAACCGGCGCGTGTGTGGGTCAGGC
>JAEMTW010000152.1 GCA_016462095.1 Thermoleophilia bacterium | reverse complement strand
TTGTAGGCGTGGCGTCCAAAGACCTCACTCGTCGAGAAATCAACGAGCCGCTCCAACTGGCTCCCAAGACCCTGAGCGACCTCTGCGACATTCGCGGTGCCCATCAGGTTGACGCGCATCGTGCGCACGGGGCTCTTGAGCACTGTCGCCACGCCTGCAATTGCAGCCATATGAATGATGTGCGTGGCGTCAGCGGCCGACTTCCGCAGGAGTTCAAGGTCGAGGATGTCGCCCTGAACCAAGGTGATGTTCGGGTGCTGCCCGAGATCCGTGTGCTGCAACGCGTTGTTGTGCAGGTTGTCGTACAGGACAACATCGTTGTTGTCTGCCAACAGCCGCGCAATCGTCGTGCCGATAAAGCCGGCGCCGCCCGTTAGAAAGAATTTCTTGCCCTTCAGCACGTGCGGAGTCTACCGGGTTGGGTCGGTCTGTTGCTCTAGCGGGTGCGCCAGTTTTCGGTGATGAGGAAGGGAACGCGTTGGAAGTCGCGCGTATCTGAGGTCACGATCACCGCACCATGCTCGAGTGCCGTTGCTGCAATCAGGCGATCTGCTGCACCAATCGGCGCACCCGCTTTGCGCAGCATGACGTCGAGGAGACCGGCCCGCCGAGCGGTAGATTCGTCGACGGACACTTGGGTGAGTGGGCGTAACAGCATGTCGACTGCAAAGAGTTCTCGATGAGAGTCGCGAGCCTGCGCTGCACCTGCGATGAGTTCGCTGGTAGAGATTGTGCTGACCAAAAAGTCGCCCGGTGCTGCTCGACGGAATCGGCTCGTAACCTGAGGCTCGCCGCGCAAGATGTCGATGAGCGTCGAAGTATCAAGAACCTGTTTCACTCCGGAGTTCGATCCCACGGCTCGACCGGTGGACCGGGGAGATCTTCGGGGATTTCAAAGTCTGGGCAACTTCCGCAAACACTGTCGAAGTAGCCCTCAGGCCAGCCGTGATTGGCTTTGTTAGTCAGGAGCTTCGCCATGTAACGACTCAGCGAGAGGCTTGCCGCGTCAGCGTCGGCGCGCAGTAGGTCTGCTGTGGTGTCCGTCACGTATAGGTGCAGCTGCGGCATAGACCAACGCTAGCACATAGTCCACATAGTCAGAGAATGTCCGGAAAACCTGAGTGTTATAGGAGTCTGTTTACGCCAATCCGCGGCGGCGATAGACGCTGAGCATTCGCTCGGCGACCGCCGTGTGTCCGTGCACTGCCTCGACGTAGGCGCGCGAGGCGTGGCCGATCTCGGTCAGCTGCTCAGGCTCGCGCAGGAGACCTCGAAGGACCTCCACCAGCGTGTCCGTGTCGGCATTGATCAGCGGGATCTTGGTGTCAAAAGCGGCCTCGGTTGCGGCGACGGCCTCGGGATCGAGACGGACGATGCAGGGCTTGCCGAGCGCCATCGACTCAATCGAGAAGAGGCCATACCAGCCGACGTTGAGCTGGTCGACTACGAGGTCGGCCGCGGCATACCTCAGCCGCGCCTGATCGTTCGGCGTGTTCTCAACGAGATCGAGTTCGATCGGGGCGCCTTCGCCCTGCAGCATGGCAACCGCCTCAAGCACAGCCTCCGTGCCCTTCGAGCGCCGTCGCGATGGTGCATGCACGATGCGTATCGTCTTGCCAGGTGTTGGTACGGCTGGCTGCCAGGTCTCGAGGTTGATCCCGGGCGGCACGACGTCGTAGTCGGGCCAGCCGGCTGCGCGCGGTGCACGCGGCAGAATCGCGTACGAGCCGACGACCGCGGCATCGGCGTGGCGTAGTGCGTAATCCCACTTCGACACGGGTGCGTCGCGGAGGTCCGAGCCCCAGAACTGGAAGACGCGTCCCTTGCCGAGCCGGCCGAGCAGTGGCAGGTTGATGCGCTTGGGCACGATCGTGACGCCGAAGTGGAACTGGAAAATGTCGTAGTTCGGGATCGCGCGACCCAACGCATAGGCCTGCTTGGGGAGATTGAGCGCGAGGTTGACGGGGCCACCACCCTGCCGCAAGTGCAGGTTGATGTCCGAGCCGTCGCGAAACGGCTGCCGCGTAAAGACCATCAGTCGACTGTCACAGCCAAGCTCGTTCAGTCCGGCACTCAACGCCTCAGGCCCACCCGCGATATTGAGGGGCGCGTGGAGAATGCGGAGTCGGTCGGTCATTGCAGGCGAGTGTACGGCAGGTGGTGGGGTGGCGGGATGTCACAAAGGGGTCAGACCCCTTTGTGACATCAAGGCTGGTGAGCCGTTGGATCACCGTGCGTCCGATGTCACAAAAGGGTCTGACCCCTTTATGACATCGGCGTGCCACTCGGGTTGCCGTACACTCGGGCGGATGACCGATCGTCTCCGCATCCTCTTGATCGCCTTCTACTACCCGCCGACCGGTGGTGGTGGCGTTGAGCGCACGCTGCAGTTCTCGCGGCGTCTGCCAGAGCTGGGGATTGATGTCGAGATGCTGGTGCCGACGGACGCCAAGTGGTTGGCCGAGGATCCGGCCTCTGTCAGCCGCATCCCCGCCACTGTCGCGGTGCATCGCGTCCGCTATCGGGGACCGTCGCTGAAGCAACTCCCCGCCGATCGGATTCGCAACGCGCCAACCACTGCGCGGAAGCTTGCAGTTCGCGCCGCCCTCGCTCCGCAGCGGCTGTTTCTGCCAGACGCCAACGCGCCGTGGCTTGCCGATGTCGTACCGGCCGCGCTCAAGCTGCTCGAGACCGGCCGCTTCGATGCCTTCGTCACGACGACGCCTCCGCACACGGTCGCTGTTGCGGGTCGTCTGATCCGCAGTCGGACGGAGGTTCCGTGGATTGCCGATTGGCGCGATCCGTGGCTGACACACGCGGACCTCGATCTCTCGCGTCCGGATGTCCGTGCCAAACAGGCCGCAATCGCGCGTCTCGCACGGTGGTGCGTGGGCGGCATGGACGCAGCGTCAGTCGTCGACCATGCGGAGGAAGAGGTGCGTAGTCTGCGGCCAGAATTGCCGCTCGCCGTGATCCCCAATGGCATCGACCTCGAAGAGCTTGCTGCGATCGAGCGGCGACCCGATCCAGGCCACTGCACCTTTACCTTTACGGGCTGGTTCTTCGGAGACCGGTCGCCCCGGCACCTGCTGCAGGCGGTCGCAGACCTCGTGCGTGATCGGCCCGAACTGCGCGCTGTGATCCGTCTGCGTTTCATTGGTGGCTTCCCCGAGGCCGATCGGCGTCGTGTCGCCGACCTCGGTATCGGCGAACTGGTCGCGATCGAGTCACCCGCGCCACACGCTGCTGCAATGCAGGCTCAGGCCGACGCCGACGTCGCGTTGATCTTTATGCAGGACGGCGGCGGGCAGGGCGAGAAGTTCCTGCCGGGCAAGGTCTGGGAGCTGCTCGCCTGCGGGCGTCCGGTGCTGGCGATGCTGCCGGTGGCGGGTGCCGCTGCGCGCGAACTGCAAGCAGTCGACGCGGCGATCATTGGCCCCGACGACGTCGCTGGTGCCCGCGCAGCGGTCGAAGCCTACGTCGAGCAGTGGCGTTCGGGCGCACTGCCAGTGCCGGTGCTAGCCGACGACGTATGCACACGCATCTCGCGGCAGACGCAGGCCGAGGCACTGGCTGGCCTCATCCACACCACCGTCGGCCGTTAGGGCGTCGCGATCAGCGGCGACGCAGGCGGCGCTTGACCGGGCCAACGACGAGTCCTGCCACTTGGATAGCACCAGGCTTTGGGTCGCGGATGCTAAAGACGGGCTCTTCGATCAGGCCAGCCAGAGGCTTGAAGATGCTGCTCAAGCTCTCGCGCCCACTAAAGCCTGCTTTCAGGTGAGGCACGGCCGCGACCCAGCGACGACCGTCGTCCCGCGGCCCAGAGATCAGGCGTCCGACCGGCTCGCCACAGGCGCTGCGGTAGCAGAGGCCGACGAGATCGACACCGCAGCGTCGTGCCAACGAGTGCCACTGCCAACTGCGGAGGTTGATCTCGATCAGGCGGTACGAGCCGTCGCGCGGGTCGCGCTTGAATTCGATCTGCGTGATGCCATCGAAACCACTGGTGCGGAGCAGGGCGTCGGCGTAGGCGACGGGTTCGTCGGCCCAGCGCGCTTCGCCCACCCTGCAGGTGCCAAAGATCGGTGGGCGTTGGACGAGCTTGCGGCCACAGAACGTGCCGACCGCTTGGCCGCCGTTAGTACTGAAGGAGCCGACGGTCCACAGCGCATCGTCACCACCCGGGATCACCTCTTGGAAGATCGCGCGGTCGCCCGTTGCGGCAATGCGCTCGTAGCCGTCGACGAGTTCCGCTGGCATGTTGGCGAGGATCACTTGGACCTTCTCAGCGTGCTTAAAGTCGATACCAATGCTTGGCTTGGCGATTGCCGGGTACGGGATCTGCGCGGCGGCGGCCTCGGCCTCTTCGCGCGTCGTCGGCATAAACGAGCGGGGCACGGGCACGCCGGCGCGCTCGGCCAATTCGATCTGTGGGATCTTCGCCATCAGTGGTCCGATGATGTCCCAGTTCGAGCCAGGCAGTACGAGCGGCTGGATGCGGTCGGCGTGCTTGGAGACGGCGACGAGGTGCGCGTCGTGGGTGGGAAACAGGAATCCCGTGCGCCCGGTCAGCGCTGCAATCTCGGCGAGCACGTCGATGAAGCCCTCTTCGTCAACAGCTGGGTCGGGTGCCAGCACCGGCGCAACGCCTCGCGACCGAAAGCCAAGTGCGCCCTTGCGGTGGTCGACGTCGATTACGGGCGCACCAGCATCGCGCAGCGCGCGAGCGGACGCGAGTCCGTTCGTAAAGCCGACATCGAGGACGATGCCGAGCGGCTTGTCGGGGCGCTCCGCGAGTACGCGGCGAAGAGTCTTGGTCGTTGCTGCGTCGAGCATGGGCTGAAGGGTACTGGGTGGTGAGGCGACATTCTGGGCCCGGGCCCAGAATGTCGCCTCACAGAGCACGCTTCGCTCTG
>JAEMTW010000151.1 GCA_016462095.1 Thermoleophilia bacterium | reverse complement strand
GTCAGGGTGGACTCTGTGCGCGAGCGGCGCTTGGGTGCCAAGGGCTCGCGTTGAACGCCTCGGTTGAACTCGTCATGACCGTGCAGTTCGACGGTGGTGAGGTGCGGAGTGCATTGCCCACACCGGCTGCTCAGCACCAGAGATAGTCGCGAAACGAGGACGCGCGGCGTCGGGTGGTTGGAGTCAAAGCTCGGTCATCAACGGTTCCAATAAGGCGGTCTTTGCGGAGTTCGACATCACGGAAGGCTTTATCCAAGGCTTTGTCGTCTCCATTGCACTGGTTGGCTCGGCCGTCGGTGCGTTCGTTGGAGGTAGGCTCGCGCAGAGGTTTGGTCGACGCCGGGTGATGCTGGTTGCCGCGGTCCTCTTCCTGGTCGCAGGACTCGGCATCTTTAACCTCTTCGCCGTCCTGTCGTTCTTCTACGTCTGGCGGTTCGTCAAAGAAACGAAGGGTACCGAGCTTGAGGCTATCGATGGTCCCGACGAGCAGCCTGCGTAGGTAGCGGACATGACAAGTGCGCACGTGGCATGTCCGCTGTGATCTAACAAACCGCAGCTGATTACGCTGCGCGGGCCGACGAGGTGGCTAGTTTTCGGGATTTGCGGCTGCGAAGCGGGCTCGGCCGGCGATGATGATCGCCTCGGCGGCATCGCGGTCTTCCCAGCCATCGATCGCGACCTTCTTGTTCTCCTCGAGATCCTTGTAGACCGAGAAGAAGTGCGCGATCTCTTCGAGCAACGCCGGGTTGATGTCCTCGACATGTTCTTTGTGTGACCACGACGGATCGTCGTGCGGGATCATCAGCAGTTTTGGATCGTCGCCCGCCTCGTCGATCATATGCAGCACGCCGATTGGGTCGCAAGGGATCAGACAGCCAGGGAAGGTCGGCTCGGTCAGGAGCACGAGGACGTCGAGTGGATCGCCGTCCTCGCCCAACGTATCGAGCAGAAAACCGTAATCTGTCGGGTAGTGCGTGCTGCCACGCAGCGTGCGATCTAGGACGACGGTGCCGTAGGTCTCGTCGAACTCATACTTGTTGCGGCTCCCTTTCGGGATCTCGATGTACGCGACAGGCTGGGTCTTCGGAGTGTGCTTCACAGGACGGATCGTTCCACATCTCGTCGTGATCAGGTTCCGGGGAGTACCCGCGGAGAGGGCGAAGACGTTGATAGTCTCGTGGTGTGTCGCTCAAAAAGGTCATCCTCGTCGCGATCGGTGTTATCGCGCTGGCAATCGGATTGTCCACGCTCGCCCATCGTGTCGCGGACTCTCGTCAGCAGAATGCTCTCGACGCCTTCTACGCCACGCCCGCTGGAGTCGACGCGGCTAAGCCGGGCACCGTTTTCCGCGTCGAAACGCTCGCAACGGCGCCCGTCGTGGGTGCGTCCTCGTTCCGTGTCCTCTACCGCACCGAGCGACCAGACGGTACCGCCGCGGTCTCCGGAGCCATGGTCTTCGTGCCGATCGCTCCCGCACCGGTCGCGGGTCGCCCTGTGCTTGCCTATGCCCACGGCACGGTCGGGCAGGGACGTGGCTGTGCGCCGTCGCGTCGCACCGACCCGATTGGGCCCAACACGTGGTATGCGCAGGCAATCGCCTCTGGCTTCGTCGTCGTGGCCACGGACTACGCCGGCATTGGAACGGCCGGGCCCAATCTGTTCTTGGTCGGGGAGGCCGAGTCGCTTGACATCGTCAACTCTGTGCGGGCACTTGAGCAGGTTCCCGGAGCCGACCCGAGCACGGAGTGGGTCGTCTTCGGCCATTCTCAAGGCGGTCACTCAGCGCTCTGGACGGGCCAGCTTGCCCCCCAGGAAATGCCGGAGAATACGTTGCTTGGCGTTGCTGCTGCCGCCCCGGCTGCCGATCTTTCGATGATCATCAGCAAGCAGTGGAACACGGGCGTTGGTTGGGGAGTAGGGGCTGAGGTTGCAACGTCTTGGACGGCCGCGTACCCGGACCTCGACATCGGCGCAGCGATCACCAGCGAAGGCAATCGCTGGACGAGCCGAGTAGCCGATGCCTGTCTCGGCGAGGGCGTGCCGATACCGCCGCTGCTTGGCTTCGTCGCGGCGGCCGTGGGGGTGCCGTACTTCAATGGCAATCCAATCAACGATCCACGCATCGCCAAGGCTGCCGCCGAGCAGACACCGAAGCCACTGCCGGCCACGCTTCCGCTCCTGATTGCACAAGGCACTGCCGACACTGTGATTCCACCCGAGTCGAACGCCGCGCTTCAAGAGACGTGGTGTGCGGCCGGGTCGAACCTGACGATGCTGTGGCTGGGTGGGGTTGGTCATGTTGCCGCCAGCAAAACGGCTGCGCCAACGATTGTTCCGTGGCTGCGAGCACTCTTCGAGGGAGCGACTCCCACGCCACAGTGCAGCGGCGTGCCGCCTGTGGCCGCTCCTTTCGCGACGCTCCAGGAAGCCATGCTGTTCGTCCGTTAGGTCACACCGAGCAGCAGTGCTGCCTCGAGCGTGGCGCCCACGGTCAAGGCGATGAGGTGGCTCTCCTCATCAAGCACCTCGTGGATCGTGCGGGTCATCACGCCACCGGCGAGCAGTGCAATAAGGCCAGCCACGACCACTTCTGGCGCCTCCCAGCCGACGCCAAGGGCATATCCGACTGCGATCGCACCAGCCAGCACGAGCCCGCCCTGTGGCGAGTTGAGCTTGACCGCTAATCCGTGAGCATTGAGCGCGATGTGGAGCCCGATGGCGAGCGTGAAGAGCATGATCGAGCCGAGCTCGGTATCGTCGCGCACCGCCAAGAGGTAGCCAACGATGAGTGCCGAGAGTGCGGGTTGAATAATCCGCACCCGCGGATGTGGCGTCATGCCGTGGAGGCCGCTCTGGAGCCCGCGAAGAAACAAGGTGCCGAGAATGCCAATCAGCACCAACAGGTAGGCGTGTAGCTCGGCGTAGGGGAGCCGGCCTTCGGTGGAGCGCTGGACAATCTCGGCGCCGACCGCAATCTCGGGCAGCAGATGGATGACGACGTAGGCAATGCCGATGCCTGCGCCTGCAGCCAGTAGATACTTTGGCCAAGGGCGACCAAGCAACCGGGGCTCGGCCGCGATGATGCAGCCGAGAGCAATGGCGATGGAAGCGAGCAGGGTCACAACGAAAGTGTGACGGCAGGACCCCTCGTCCTGAACCTAGGGCACTATGAGGGGTGTGCGCAGGATCGAAAAAGAGGGGTGCGCGGCCCCAACGCGAACCCGTCAGCGGATGCGATTGAATGCTGGTATCGCGGGTCGACTGCTGGTTTTGGCGTGTCTGCTTGCTGGCGGCGTCTCGCTGATTGGCACGCACAGCACTGAGGCGCAGACGATGCCGCCGCGTCCTCAAGCACTTGGCTCGTACTGGATTACCTACTACTGGTTTGCGCCCGAGGGTTGGTTTACTGCCAAGAAAATGGTCGCGCCCGGGCTGAAGGTCGCCTACCGGGAAGATTTTCTCTACTCCGCACGGGGCATCGCGATGCAGGGCACGGGCACCGGGGATGATGGGGTGCTGTTGCACTGGCGTAGCGGGGCTGGCCCTTGGGTCAACAAGGAGGGTGCCGAGACAAGAACCGCAGCGAGTGGCTTTACAAACGGTTCGCCCTATTCGCGCCCTGGCGGCTGCGTCTGGTGGGCAATCGACGCAGCGGGCGCGCCGATTCCGACGACCACCGATAACAAGCGACCGACCTTTGCAAATGATGATGGAACCTGGCAGAACCCGCCGCCCACCAACCCGGCCACGTACACGGTTGTCTGCAACCGTGCAGCGGTCGCTCTCGGGCAGCCCGACGATCTCAACTTTCGTGGCTACCCTGACACGTTTGGCATTGGCATTGGCACGAACGTGACGCCGTGGCGTTCGATTGCGACGGATCGGTCGGTGATCCCGAAGGGCACCACGATCTACATCGAGGCGCTCAAGGACACGCCGTCGAAGGGGTGCTTCTCGGCAGATGACACAGGTGGTGCGATCATCGGTAAACACATCGACGTGCTGATCCCGCCCGATAAGACACTCAAACTGCCAGCGAAGGGCGACCTCACGCTCGTTCCGAAGGGCGTTGACTGTCCGCCGTCGGCTGCACTCGCGCCAGGTCCGCTTGGCAACCTCAACCTGACCTACCTGATACCAGCGGGTGAGAAGACCGCCAGCGCAGCAAAATCGGCTGTGGCCGGCCTCAAGAACCAGAACCTTCAAGAGGATTTCCTCTACGGCACGAACGGTGTCGTGGCACGCTCGGTCGGCGTGACGCGAAAAGGCAAGACGATTGTGGCGCTCGGCGGCGGTTGGTGGGTCAATGCAGCCGGTACGAAGACTATGCAGCGCGCAGACGGCACCTGGTCGAAGGGCGCACCGGCCTGGCGCGATGGTGGCTGGCGGACGAAGCGCGGACGCCCAACCTACAAAAAGCCAAACGGCACCTGGTCGGCTGGGGTGGGAGTGCGCTACCGCACGTACCACGATCGTTTCGGCTACTCCAAGAAGGGCGAATTCGTGCCGTGGAAGACGGTGACCGCGCCGAAAGCGACTGCACCGTTGGGGACGCTGCTGGCGCTCGACATGCTTCCATCGGCGCCCTGTCTCGTCGTCAACCGAGTGGCAGAAACGCTCCCTGCGGCGACCGTGCAAGTCGTCGTACCGGTCGGGACGGATCCAGCGTCGCTCCCCACCTTGAGTCCAGCGACGGTCTTGGCTGCCACGGCCGGCACTGCAACTGGCTGCCCGTAGTCGTACCGCTGTTTGACGTTCAGCGCTGGGCGTTCGACAAGGAACCAGTTCGACCCAGCCTGACGGGTGAGCCTAGCTGGTGGGTGCCTGCACGATGATGCTGGCGAGCCAATCGGTGTAGGCCTCGCTGCCGGTCAGGTTGAGGTGAAAGGCGTCAATGAATCGTGTCGTGTCGCCGTAGGCGGCGAGCTCTTGGG
>JAEMTW010000150.1 GCA_016462095.1 Thermoleophilia bacterium | reverse complement strand
CAGATCGGCAACATCGAGTCCCGCTGTTGCTAGCGCCATGCCGATCGCATAGGCCTGTCGGCGGGCGTCGGGCGGCAACGCCGCTGCAGTTGCCTCGGCGGCGGCCAAGGCAGCCCAGGCCGCACCGTCTTCGTCGGTGATGACTTCCAACAGTCGCGGCAGGCGGGCCGCAACCTCCGCCTCGCGCCAAGCGTCTTCCCAGGCGTCGACCGCGGCAGCGTCGCCGGGAATGCCAACAATCCGGCACGCTGCAGCATCGCGATCGGCATCGAGGTCGAGTGCCTCAAGCATGCCGACGCGCCGCAGCGCACCGGCCACCCGATAGCGCTCACCGATCACAATCCCTCGTGCGTTCAGTTCCGTGTCCATGGCCAGACGCTGCCACGACTGCGACTACGCCGCTCGCTCCGATCGTCGTGACTACCGCGCGGACTGTGATCGTCCACGCGCACGCTTGGGCCAGAGACGCACCCATTCGCCGCCGACCTACGCGGACTGCCACACAATCGTCGCGATCTCGTCGCCGATCTCATCTTGCCGCGCCAGCATCTCGCCCGCGTCTGTCTCGTGGTCGTAGCCCAAGAGGTGGAGGACGCCATGGATCAACAGGTCCGTCAGTTCGGCCTCGGGCGACACCTCTCGCTCTGTTGCCTGTGCCAGCAAGACAGGCAGACAGATAGCGACGTCGCCAAGCATGCGCGGCACGCCGGGAAGCGACTCGTCGTCATCGATCGGGAAGGACAGCACATCCGTTGCCGAGTCTTGGTCGCGATGCTCGCGGTTGAGTGCCTGCATGTCGGACTCACCCACGATGATCACGCCGACCTCGACCTCGCCAATCGCCTCGGCCAACAGCACGGCGGCGACCACACGATCGATCTCGGAATCCGAGACTCCGGACTCTGCCCTGTCATCGAGTTCGACGCTCATGCGTCGCGGGCTTCGTCCGAGATTCGATACGCCTCGACGATGCTTTGGACGAGCTTATGACGAACCACGTCCGCGCGCTCGAACTCGATAATCTCGATCCCTGAAACCCCTGCCAAGACTTGGCGCGCCTCGTTGAGCCCAGACATCTGATCGCGCGGCAAGTCGATCTGCGTGGGGTCGCCGGTGATCACGGCCCGCGAGCCGAAGCCGAGCCGCGTTAGAAACATTCGCATCTGCTCCCGCGTCGTGTTCTGCGCTTCGTCGAGGATGATGAACGCGTCGTTGAGCGTGCGGCCGCGCATGAACGCGAGCGGCGCAACTTCCACCACCCCGCGCTCCAACATTGCCGTCACCCGCTCGCCGTCCATCATGTCGTACAGCGCGTCAAACAACGGCCGCAGGTAGGGATCGACCTTCGCCATCAGATCACCCGGCAAGAAGCCAAGGCGCTCGCCCGCCTCGACGGCTGGTCGCGTCAGGACGATGCGCGAGACCTGTCGCGACTCGAGCGCCGCCACAGCCAGTGCCATCGCGAGATACGTCTTACCCGTGCCGGCCGGTCCGCAACCAAACGTCATCGTCGTCGAGCGGATCGCGTCCACGTAGCGCTTCTGATTGACGGTGCGCGGCTGGATCGTGGTGTTGCGGTAGCGCCAGACGACGTCGCCCAAGACTTCCTTCGCGCTGCCGTTCGCAGCCAACACTCCTGTCACGGCCTCCACGGTCTGGGTCTCCAGTGCCTGCCCTCCGTCCACCACGTCCCGAAGTTCGCTCAGGACGGCCTGCGCATGCTTGATCTGATCGTCGTCACCATCGAGCATCAGCTCGTCGCCACGCAGGTACACCTTGCAGCTGGCCGCTAGCGCAACGGCGCGGAGCACCTCATCGCCACGCGAGGACAACTCGCGCGCAAAGGCGTCGGTGACGGTGAAAGAGGTTCGACTCAACCCAAGTAGCCTAGCGGCACGTGGTCAAGCTCCCAAGGCTTCGCGCACGGCGTTCGCCACAGCTTTACCATCGGCGCGCCCCGCGGTCTGCGGCTGCACGAGCTTCATCACGGAACCGAGATCCTTAACAGACGTCGCGCCCGCCTCGGCGATCGCAGCAGCGATGATCGCGTCGACCTCGCTTTGCGGCATCTGGGCAGGCAGGTACTGGTCGATCATGGCGGCCTCCTGCTCCTCCTTGACGGCATCGTTCTCGCGCCCACCTTCGCGGAAACTCTCAGCCGCCTCGACACGCTTCTTGCGCTCTCGCGTCAAGACCTGAATCGCGCCAGCATCGTCAAGCGTGCCAGCCGACTTCTCGGCGTCCTTGAGTGCGGCGAGCAGCATCGAGAGCGCACCGACCGTTTCGCTAGCGCGCGCCAGACGCGCGGTGCGGAGATCTGCCTCTACCTGCTCGATCATGGTGACGCCTTTCGTACCGGTGGACTACCGCGAGGATAGTCGGTCGATCACCAACGCAGCGAAGACGACTGCCGCTGTCTCCGTCCGCAGCACGGTCTGCCCGAACCGCACGATCGGCACTCCAGCCTGCTGGGCAGCACCAAACTCCTCGTCAGAGAACCCCGCTTCCGGCCCAATCAACAGCGTGATCGGCGAGGCGAGACCAGCCAGGGCATCGGACAGCGACGAGTCATCGTGCTCGTGCGAGCAGACGATCGCGCCGGGCACGAGCGCATCGCGATACGCGACCGGCGCACCGATCGTCGGGATCATCGCCAGCTTCGCCTGTGCTGCGGCGCCCTCGGCGATGCGTTGCCAACGGTCGGTACGCGCCTCACGACGACGACCACTCGCCAGCAGCGGACTGATCTCCGCTACGCCGAGTTCGACCAGTTTCTCAACGGCGTCGTCAGCACGTGGGCCGCTCTGCGCCAGCAGCACCCGGATCGGAACAAGCGAGTGTTGCCTGGCGATCTCCTCGTTCAACACCACCTCGCCCGCACGCGGATTGACGACGGTGGCCACGAATACGCGTCCGCGACCATCAGCGACCTCTACGCTCTCCCCCGCCTCCAGCCGCAGCACCTTGTGCAGCCGCTTGGCGTCGTCCGAAGCAAGCAGCACCGGACTGTCGACCGCCAGTTCCGCGGACGAAGCGGGAAGAAAGAATCGAAAGACGTGCGCCATCAACGTAGGCTACCGCGCAGCGCTGCCTCACTCGACCTAGCGCACGAGTAGTGCGGACCGCCAACCATCCAGCACGTGTTGCGTCACGAGTGTCCAGCCACGGTGGTCGACTGTGTCCTCGATCCGCAAGCCACTGACGATGATCCGGTTCGGTAGCCCCTCGCGCTGCAGCAACATCTCAATCAGCTTGCGCTCGATGTTGGCGACGACGAGATCCGACTCTGGCAGTGGCTCGACGATCACGTCACCGAGGCGCGTCTCGATCTGATCTTCAAAGCCATTGACCATGGCGTTCTCGCGCGTGGAATCAATCGCGTGCTGATCAATATCCATCGCCAAAATCGGGCCGTGCCCCCGATAGGCACCAAGGATCGAGAGCAGACCGGAGCCACAGCCAAGGTCGAGCAGGCGTCCAGGCGGCTCGTCGAGCAGCAGCATGCCGGCACCGCGCGTCGTACCGTGCGCGCCCGTGCCGAAAGCGTGCCCCGGCTCCAGAATGATTGCGTCGGCGGGCTCGGCAATCCACGGCGGTCGTACCCAAACATCGCCGATCTGAACGGGATGATGAAACTGGCGCCACGCGTCGCGCCAGCCATCGGGCACGAGCTCCGGCGTCGCCACCATCCAGTCGGGGAGATCCGGCGCAGGTTCGTCAACGCCGCGAAAACCGGCGTAGCCGATCCCCCCACCACGCGCGACCTCTTCGAGTCCACCGGGGAAGGCCTCAAGCAGGACGGCGATTGCCTCCTCTGCGCGCTCCGCCGGTACCTCAACCTGCCAACGGGTCAGCGGAGGATCAACCACCGCTAAACCCACGCCTGACACGATTGAAGAAACCCGACTCGGTCTTGTAGGCATCCTCAGGAATCGACTTGTCCAGTTGCTCGACCAGCAGCCGTGCAGTTGGTTCGAGCTTCTTGGGTATATGCACGGCGAACAAGACGTGCAGGTCGCCGCGCCGATTCTCGTTGCCGATCTGCGGCATGCCCTTGCCGCGCAACGTACGCCGATCGCCCGGCTGGGTTCCCGACTGCAAGACGATCGTCTCCATGCCCTCCAAGGTTGGCACGTGGACCGTCGCACCCAACATCGCCTGGGTGACGGTCAGGTCGACCAGCACGTGGAGGTCGAGACCTTCTCGCTCGATCGCCGGGTCGTCCTCGATCTGAATCGCGACGTACAGATCGCCAGCGGGGGCGCCAGCATCTCCGGCATGGCCCTGACCCACCACACGTACGCGCTGCCCCGTATCGACACCAGCAGGGATACCCACGCTGACGGTGCGACGCTCGGGCTGCTTGCCCTGGCCGCGACAATCGCTGCACGGCGTCTCGACCGTTGCGCCACGTCCACGACAGGCCGGACACGGCAGCTCGCGCACGATCTGGCCGAGCGGCGTATTCGAAATCTGGCGCACCTGTCCGAGCCCACCGCAGGTCGGGCAGGGAATTGGACGCGTCGGTGGCTCTGCACCCGAACCAGAGCAGCGGTTACAGGGCGCCACGATCTCGACCTCGAGGTCGCGCTGCACGCCTGCGGCCGCTTCGCGTAGCGTCAGCGAGATTGCCGTGGCTGCATCGGGACCAGCCTGTGGGCCGCGCCGAGCCCCGCGTCCGCCAAACATGCCGTCGCCGAAGAACATGCCGAGGATGTCGTCAAGATTGCCGAAGCCCGCACCGCCGCCCGCACCTGCACCCGAGATTCCGGCATGCCCGAAGCGGTCGTACTGCACACGCGTCTCGGTGACCGAGAGAACCTCATAGGCCTCGGCCACCACACGGAAGGTCTCGGCTGCCTCGGGGTTATCAGGGTTGACATCGGGATGATGCTGGCGCGCGAGATTGCGGAAGGCCTTCTTGATCTCATCGTCCGACGCGTCGCGAGGCACACCAAGAATCTCGTAGTAATCGCGCGGCGTAGACATTCGCCGGGCATCCTATCGGGGTTGACG
>JAEMTW010000149.1 GCA_016462095.1 Thermoleophilia bacterium | reverse complement strand
TGCTCGTCGTCAGTGCACTCGCGCTGACGTTCTCGTACCTGCTCGTCATTGCCTCACTCGATGACAGCCTCGTTAGCAACCGTGTCAGCATCACTGCGCGCGCGGCCGAGACATCGGCACCGACCTTCGCGACGAACTTTGCCCGCGCGCTGAGTGGCGCGGACGGTAGCCCCGACACGAACGCAGTCACGCTTGCCTACGGCTCACTCACCAATACGGATGCCGCCGTCTACCAAATCATCGCCGATGGCCATCTGGTACCGGTAACCACGCTCGCACCGCCAACTCCGAGCAGCGTGGCGCTTGCGGCGGCGGAGGCAAATGGTGTCCAGAGCGGCGTCGGCGCGGCCTCAGGACGCCGCGTCGCTGAGGCCGCCTACCGGATGCGCATCAGCGGCACGCAGTACGTCGTGGTCCTGCAATCGAGCCTCGAGGACATCGACTCAACCGTCAAACTGACCAGCCGCCGTAGCCTGCTCGGTGCCCTGATCGCGCTGCCGCTCGCGGTCATCGTCGGCGCCTTGGCCGCCGCGCTCCTGACCCGCCGCATCCGTCGCCTGGAACGCGCCTCGAGCCGGATCGCCGATGGCAACCTCAGCGAACCGATCGTCGATCGCGGCAAGGACGAGCTTGGTGGATTGGCCGTGGCGCTCGATCAGATGCGCAACGAGTTGGCGAGCACCGACGTCGCACGACGGGCGTTCGTCGCCAATGCCTCACACGAGCTGCGCACACCGGTCTTTGCGCTTTCCGGCTTCTTGGAGTTGCTGATCGACGAAGAGGACGAAGCGATGCGCCGCCAGTTCCTCGCCACGATGCAAGATCAAGTCGAGCGCCTGACTCGCCTCGCAACGGATCTGCTCGACCTGTCACGCCTCGATGCCGGCAAGTTCGTGGTCGTGTGCGAGCCCGTCGAACTCGCCGAAGCCGCCGAGCGGATTGCCCTCGACCTGACCCCCGTCGCCAATCGCCGCGGCGCGACGATCGTCATCGAGACGACACCAGCGATGGCGCTCGGAGACGAGACGCGGATCGGCCAGATCACCCGCGTTCTGATCGACAACGCCGTCCGGCATAACCCGGAGGGCGTCACAATCTGGGTGCGCACGGCACAGCGCGGCGACGCCACCGCTGTGATCGTTGAAGACTCTGGTCCGCCCATTCCACCCGCCGAAGCGGCAACGATCTTCTCGCGTTTCGCGCGTGGTAGCGGCGCCGGTGAAGGCTCGGGGCTCGGGCTCGCGATCGCCTCCGAACTCGCAGATCGCATGGGCGGTCGCTTGGTGCTCGATCAGTCCGGCCCTCACAAACTCTTTCGCCTCGAACTGCCGGCCGATCAAGCCCCACTGTGAATGCAACCAGCCAACCCCAACTACTGTCGTCCCATGCTTGACGCTGGTGAACGCCGGTTGACGATCGTTTCGAACCGTGGCCCGATCACCTACACACGCGTGGACGGAGAGCGCGTCGCGAGTCGTGCCGGTGGTGGCCTGGTCTCGGCGCTGCGTGGCCTCGTGCGCTCACATCGGGTGACGTGGATCGCCTGCGCAGTGACCGCCGAGGATCGCACGGTCGCGAGCGAGCAGCGGGGTCACGCAGTCCCCGAAGAGGATGCTGCTGGCAACCCGTTCCTGCTCCACCTCGCCGAGCCAGACCCGGCGGACTTCGACCGGGCCTACCACGAGGTCGCGAATCCCCTGCTCTGGTTTATCCAACACGAGCTCTACGACTTGGGTCAAGCGCCGATCGTCAGCGACGACACGCGCGCAGCATGGGCTGCATACCGTCGCTACAACGCGACGATGGCCGCAGCAGCCGCAACCGAGTACGACGCGGATGCACTGATGGTGCACGACTACCAGCTCTACTTGGTCCCCGCGATGCTGCGCGAGGCAGGTGTCACCACGCCGATCTTGCACTTCACCCACATTCCGTGGCCCGCCCCAGAAGCCTGGCGCCTCCTCCCTGTCGACCTGCGCACCGAACTCCTCCACGGGCTGCTGGGCGCCGACATCGTTGGTCTTCAGACGGCGCGCGACGTGCGCAACTTCTTGGCCACGTGTGACGAGCACCTGACGGAGGTCACCATCGATTTCGACCTGCGAACCGTCCATGTCGTCAACGATCACCAGGAACGCGACGTGCTGATTCGTCACTATCCGATCTCCGTCGATCCGGACGAATTTTACGAACACATCACAGCACCCGAGATGATCGCCGCCACCGCCGAATTGACCGAATCGCGCCCCTGGCACTTGATCCTGCGCGTGGACCGCACTGATCCGTCGAAGAACATCGACCGCGGCTTCCACGCCTACGATCGCCTGCTTACGCGCCGCCCCGAGCTCCATGGGGCCGTCAGCCTGCTGACGCTGCTGGATCCGTCACGCCTCTCAATTCCGGCCTACGCAACCTACTTCGAGACGATTCAAGCAACGTGTGCTGAGATCAATGCGCGCCACGGCCGGGATGGTTGGCTCCCCATTGACCTACGCATCGGCGATAACTTCCCTGTCGTGATTGCCGCCTACCAACAGTACGACGTCCTGCTCGTAAATGCGCTTGCTGACGGAATGAACCTGATTGCGAAGGAAGCCCCCCTCCTCAACGAGACCGACGGCGTCGTCGTGCTGTCGGAGCGGGCGGGTGCGTACGAGGAACTCGAGCCGTTCGTGCTCGGGATCGACCCACTCGACATCGAGGCAACGGCCGCGCAACTCGAGCGCGCAATCGACCTGCCTGCTGCCGATCGCGCGGCGCGCTCGCTCGAGCTGAAGCAATTCCTACTGAAGCACGATGTCAGTCGCTGGATCGACCTTCAGCTGGGCGACCTTGACGCCTTGACTGAGGCGCGCCGATGAATGACCCCCTGCTGATCGTCGCCGCACTCAACGGCACCCGCCAGCGCGATGCCTGCCCGAAGGTGCCGTTGTCGCCCGAGGAGCTCGCGGCAGAGGCCAAGCGTGCAGTCGAAGCGGGCGCCGGCATGGTGCACGTGCACGCCCGCAAGAGCGATGGCTCCTCGACCTTCGACTTCGTGATCGACGACATCGTTGCGGCGATCCGTGGCGCCGTTGATGTGCCGATCTCGATCTCGACACAGCGCGCACGCCAGACGTCGCTCGGCACTGTCACTGCGCTCTTCAGCGTGCTGCGGGATCTGCCGGACCTCGCCTCCGTCCACGTCCGACCGCCCGAGGCCGAACTGCCGGCCCATCGCGAGGAGGCGCGCCAGATCATCGAGGCTCTGGACAAGGCCGATGTTCGCCCCGCGCCCGTCGCCGGCAGCCTCGATGCGCTTGGCGACCTCGAAGTGCTCTACAACGATTCGCTGCTTGGCCGGGCGCCGTTTGTGATGTTGACGCTCGGTGCGGCGACCTCGGAGTCGTCCGACCTCGCTGCTGGCACGCCCCAAAACGTCTTGCGCCTGATCGACGCTGTCCGGTCGGTACTCGCGCAGCCACCGATCGTGGCGAGTGGCCGCGATGCAGCCAGCCCAATCGTGCAGGCCGTCGCTGCCGCGGCGGGCGAACACATCCGCGTTGGCTTTGAGGACGCAGCCACGCTGCCAGATGGATCGCCTGCGACGTCGAACGCTCAACTCGTCGAACACGCCGTTCGGCTTGGCGCCGCCCTCGGGCGTGCACCGATGCCGCCCGACGAGGCGCGGCGGCTGCTGCGCTAAGACACCGGCCAAGCGACCGTGACACTGCGATAACGTTGAGGAGATGTCTCGCCGATCGCTCATCGTCATCGTCGCCTTAGTTGGGATTGGTGCGGTCGCACTGATCGTTGGCGTCCGTGGCATGGCCGACGCGACTAAGGCAGAGACTGGCCCAACCGAATCGAGCCTAATCCCCGCGTTTACGCCGACCAAGGCCCCCGCCATTACCGGGGAGACGATCACCGGTGAGCCCTTCGACCTGGCGGACTATGCGGGCAAGCCGATCATCCTCAATTTCTGGGCCTCCTGGTGTGGGCCGTGCCGACGCGAGATCCCTGCCATCGCCGCTTTCGCGAAGAGCCACCCGGAGATCCAGGTCTTGGGCGTTAACTATCAGGACGACGTGGCCGACGCCGCCGCCTTTGAGAAGACAATCGGAGCAACGTGGCCGAGCGTGGTCGACGATGGTCCGATCGGCAGTAGCTACAAGGTCCCGGGACTTCCCACTACGTTCTTGATCAACAGCGAGGGCCAGATCGTCGAACGCATCCTGGGCGAGGTCACCGAGCCGATGCTCGACGCGCGCATCAAGGCGATGAACGAGCAGTGATCGGCGCGATCAGCCTGTCTGGTGTCGGACTCGCGACGGCATTTGCCGCCGGCTTGATCTCGTTTCTGTCGCCTTGCGTGTGGCCGCTCGTGCCGGTGTATCTGTCGTACGTCTCCGGTGTGCCCTACGAGGAGATCGGCGCGAACAGGCGCCGCGTGGTGATCACCACGTGTGTCTTCATCGGCGGCTTCACGATCGTGTTTGCCCTCTACGGTCTGAGCGTCGGCTACCTCGGCACGCTCGTGGCGGACTATCGCCGCTCGATCGAGGTCGTCGGCGGCATCCTCGTGATCCTGATGGGCCTCGCGCTGCTCGGCTTTGCCCAACAGCTGATTGGCCGTGGCGCTCGCCTCGAATTGAAAGCACGCCCTGCCTCGCTGGGTGGTGCGGGCCTCGCCGGCGTCGTCTTTGCTGTCGGCTGGACGCCGTGCATCGGCCCAGTGATGACGTCGATCCTGCTCTATGCCGCGTCGCAGGGCAGCGCGGGTGGTTCGCTGCTGCTGTTCGTCTACGGCCTCGGCCTCGGCGTGCCCTTTCTGCTCAGTGGCCTGCTCGCCTCGTGGCTGCTCGAACGCACCGGTGCGTACCGCAAGTACGGCGTCTGGGTCAACCGTGCGGCCGGCGTCGTGATGATCATCGTCGGCATCATGCTTGCAACGGGCCAGCTCGCCCGGATCACGCAGCAACTGAGCGGCTATGGCGTGATCATCTAGCCGCGCGATGTCACAAAGGGGTCAGACCCT
>JAEMTW010000148.1 GCA_016462095.1 Thermoleophilia bacterium | reverse complement strand
GAATAGATCGGTCCACTCATCGTCGGCGATCCCAGCGCTGCAGCAGCGTCGATCGCACCGATCAAGAAATTGTGGCCGTTTTCACTGATCGCGACATCCGCCGAAAGTAGGTCGCGATCGTCGGTAATCGCGCCGACCGTCGTCGCTCCTAGCCCGAGCTCGCCTAAGACCTCCCGTGCGTACTCGGGCGAGAATCCGTTGAGCGTTTCAAAGGGCAGCTCTGCACGGTCGTAGCCCACCTCCCGAATCTGCTGCAAGACCGCAGGTAGACTTGCGTCGGTCAGCGGAGAAACCCAATTCCATGTTGTCAGTCCGAGATCAGCAGGCACGGTCAGGACGTCTCCTTCGAGTCATAAATGGTCATACCATTTGACTGCCAGCCTACTGGTTTCGTCACCCGATTTCCACCCGATCCTGCACGAGTCGTGCGAAACTGCAGTTGATGACTGGCTACGTCGACGTCCACTCGCATCTTGTTTTTGGCGTCGATGATGGTGCGCGATCGCTCGAAGAATCTCTGCGACTTTTGACCGAGGCCCGCGATACCGGCACACGCCTCGTCTTCGCCACCCCCCACGTCGTCCCCCCGTATCACAATTGGAACGCGTCGCAGGGGCGGATCGCTCGCATTCGACGTAACTTTGCAGCCATCGTCGAACAGGCACCGGCTGGCATCGAAGTCCGCCTCGGCTTCGAGATCACCGCGCGCCCGCAACGACTACGCAGCGATGACGATATTCATCGCTTTCGCTTAACGGGCACGGAGTTCGTCTTGATGGACGGCCCCCAGGCCGTGCCGTGGGTTGGCGACTCGACGATGGAGCGCTATGCCCGGCGCATTCGTGCCGAAGGCCTAACACCAATCCTTGCTCACCCCGAGCGACGCGCCTGCTGGCGTGGCGCGCACGACCTTGGGTTTGCCGAGCGGATGAAGGCTGCGGGCGCGCTCCTACAAATCGACGCCTCGGGACTGACGGGCGCCGATGGTCCCGGCTGCGACGTCGAGGCCCGTCGCCTACTGACGGAGGGTCTAGTCGACCTGATCGGTTCTGATGGGCACGGCGGAAAGTCGCCCGTCCGTCTCGATGTGGCGCATACGATGGCTGCCGAAGTAGTCGGCGAAGCCGCAGCCACGCGCATGGTCGATGGCTCCATCCTTAGCCTGTAAGTCGAGCAACCGCTAGAGTCCCGTTCGTTCTACGGCGCGGTGCAGCGCGCCCAATCGACGCACCGCACCCCGGGAGAGCTCGACGATGGACCTGCCCACCGAACGTACCGATCGGCCAATCACCGAGCCGATCCCCCTCGCCGAACGCCACCTCACAGGCATCGATGCCGGTGTGCTGTGGTCGACGATGGGCATCAGCCTGCTCGGCGTCGTCGCCGGCGCTGGCCTGATTGCCTATGGCGCAGGCCTCTCGCGTGCACTGATCGCGATCGTCGTCGGAGGCATCATCGGCGGCGCCATGCTGGCGGCCTCGGCGGCACTTGGTGCGAGCACGGGCCAGACCGGAATGGTCGTCCTGCGCCGCGCCCTCGGTAGGCGTGGCTCATACATCCCAACGGTGCTCAACATCGCCCAGGGTTTCGGCTGGAGCACGTTCGAGATTTTGGTCATCGCCGAGGCAGCGAGGCTCGTTGTCGGTGTCGATGCTCGCTGGCCCTTCGCAATCGCCGCTGGCGTGCTCGGCACGCTCCTCGCCGTGCTGGGACCAGAACTCGTGGTGCGCAAGCTCCTCCGCCGATTGATGGCACCCCTCGTCGTCACTTCGATCCTCTATCTGCTGATTCGCCTCGCCCTCGATGGCACATCGTCGGAACTGGCCAACGCCGCCGCTGGTGGCATTGGCCTGATGGTCGCGATTGATCTGGTCGTCGCGAGTTTCGCCTCGTGGCTGCCACTGGTGCCCGACTACGCGCGTTTTTCAAAGACCGTGCGCGGAGCGGCTGTCGGGACATCGCTCGGATACTTCGTGGCGAGCACCGTCACGTTTGCCGTTGGTGCCTTGGCCGCCGTGCACACGGGCGTAATCGATTCGGCCCAGGGTGGCGTGGCCGTCATGCTCGCGCTACCCCTCGGTGTGTTGGTGGCTTCGATCCTCGTGGTGGACGAGTCCGAAAAAGCGTTTGCGAATATCTACTCCACCGCCGTCTCCGTCCGCAACCTGGCACCCCGCGCGCCCCAGGCTCCGATCGCGATCGCGATTGGGATCATCGTCACGATCGGCGCATTGACAATCTCGCTCGACCGCTTCTTCGATTTCCTCTACCTGCTCGGGGCTATTTTCGTCCCCCTCTTTGGTGCCGTCTTCGCCGATCGCTTGCGCCCCGTGGCGCCGATTGCAACCGTCACTGCGTGGCTCGTTGGCTTCCTCGTCTACGAGTGGCTCAGCCCCACTCGCCTACTCGGCCTCGCAGACCAGTTCACGCCGCCATTCGATAGCGCACTCGGCGCCACGCTCCCCGCCTTTATTGTCGCCGGCCTGATTCGGCTCCTCTGGCCGCGATCAGCTTCCTATTGGGGTCAGACCCTTTTAGGAAGTCGGATCACCTAACGAAGCAACCAAGCGGCCTCTACCTTGCTTGGTTAGTTGATCAGCTTCCTATTGGGGTCAGACCCTTTTAGGAAGTTAGAGTCCGCTCGACTGCTCGGTTACGTGATGTAACTTCCTAAAAGGGTCTGACCCCAATAGGAAGCTGATCGCTAGCGCGTACCCCAGAGGCGGTCGCCCGCATCGCCGAGGCCGGGCACGATGAAGCCCTTCTCGTTGAGGCACTCGTCGAGGGCGGCGATATGTATGGCAACGTCGGGATGGTCGGAGTGCATGCGCTCGACACCCTCGGGAGCGGCAATCAAAGAGAGCAACTTGACCGTGTGCGCCCCGCGGTCCTTGCAGACTTGAGCGGCGTAGGACGCCGACCCACCCGTCGCGAGCATTGGATCGATAATCAGCATCAGGCGATCACCAAGATCTTTCGGCAGCTTCTCGTAGTACGAGACTGGCTGCAGCGTGTCCTCGTCACGATACATGCCAAGAAAACCCACGCGCGCGACGGGGATCATGGCGAGCACACCGTCGAGCATGCCGACGCCGGCGCGCAGGATCGGCACGACACCAACCTTCTTGCCGGTCACCTTGCGTCCGATCGTGTCTTTGATCGGCGTCGTCACCGTCACGTCCTCGAGCTCGAGGTCACGCGTTGCCTCGTAGGCAAGCACCCCCGCAAGCTCGGACGAGAGCGCCCGGAAGTCGCGTGTCGAGGTAGACGCATCGCGAAGCAATGCGACCTTGTGCTGGACCAGCGGGTGATCGCAAATCTGGAGAACCGGTTGCTGCATGAAGCCATGCTAGCCGCTCGCGAGCCGGACTAGAAGCGCCGATCTGGTCGCATCGGCGCAACCCACGCGGGAGCGACACCGTCGAGGATCATGTCGGCAAGCAACGCACCCGTCGAGGGCGCGAGCGTGACACCAAGCATGCCGTGGCCCGTGGCGAGATAGAGACCGTCGTGTCCCGGCACGGGGCCGAGCAGTGGCAGCGAGTCGGGGGTTGCAGGCCGGAAGCCGGCCCAGCCCTCCACGCTCGTCTCGCTCGTCGACGGATGCCAGTCCGACAGGTACGAACAGGCGTCTTTGACAACAACATCGAGTCGGCGCTTGTCGATTGTCAGATCCTTGCCCGGCAACTCGAAGACGCCGGCAATGCGTACGCCCTCGTCGAAGCCCGAGACGCCAATCTTCGACTCGGTCATATAGAGCGCCTGTGACGGGCGGATGCCCTCGCCTCGCAGCGTGATTGAGTAGCCCTTGGCCGGGACAATTGGCACCTCGATGCCAAGTGGCTTGAGGAGCGCTGGGCTCAGTGCACCGGTCGCCACGATCACGCGATCAGCGTTGATCGGTCCCGTGTTGGTGTCGATCTCCCAGCCGGACGCCGTTGGTCGCATGCCCTTGACCGTCGTCTGCTCCAGCACGGTCTGCCCCAGTTCGACGACTCGGTCGGCAAGTCCGCGCATCAGGGACTGCGGCTGCACGTACCTGTCGATCGTAGTGCGCACAACGAACTTGACCTGCTCGCCAATCGCGGGCTCGATCTTACGCGCCTCTTCCGGCGTCAGCGTCTCAATCTGTCCTTCAAAGCCAACCTTCTTGAGGTCTTCGAAGACGGGCGCAAACCACGCAATCCCCTTCTCGGTCTTACCGAGCGTGAGGATGCCTCCCCCGTGCATTTCGAAGGAGATCCCGTCGGCCTGATAGGCATCGAGCACTTCGAACGTGCGGCGATTGAGATTGTGGAGCGCCTCCACACCTCGGAGAAAACGTTCGCGCGTGGCGGCGCCCCGGAAGGCCCACAGCCAGCGCAGCCAGCGCGTATCAAGCTCGGGGCGAATGACCAGTGCGCCGTTTGGGTCGAACGCACTCTTGAGTCCCATTGCGAGCGTGCCGGGCGAGGCCAATGGAAACGAGATCGTCGGCGAGACCCAACCGGTATTGCCCTTCGATGCGCCCTCGCCGATGACGTCGCGTTCGATTACGACGACTTCGACACCGCGCTTTGCCAGCGACCACGCGCAGGCCAGTCCCACCACTCCGCCGCCAATGATCGCCACGCGCATGTGATCACAATAGCGACAGGTAATGACCTCTGGTCGCGATCTCAGGTCGCGACGAGACCCGGTACCAGGTCGTCGATTCCGGTGCGCGCGCTGACCAGGCAGGTCCGACAGGCGGAGGCAGTCTCGATGACGTTTGGCCGCCCGGGTCGCTCACCGCGCACGTTCGCGTGCGCCAGCTCGTAGGCGGCGGCTTCGTACTGGTACAGCAGGCGCCGCGCGTCCCGCCCGGCTCGGCGTGCATGCCGACGCATGCGCCCGCGCGTGCGCCCACCGGCAATCAACTGGGCGTAGGCGGCCTGGGTGAGCGTGCCGAGAGCGACCTCCTGCTCCAGTCCCTCGCGCAGGATGCGGCGCTCGCGCCGTGCGCCCGCGATCAGGAGCACGATCCCGATCACGGCGAGCG
>JAEMTW010000147.1:4247-5026 GCA_016462095.1 Thermoleophilia bacterium | reverse complement strand
CCCGAATCGGTCGAGGCCGAGGCGACGGGTCGTGCGATCCGCATCGCCGAGATGGTCGATGCTCCGGTCTATATCGTCCACGTCTCGTGCGAGGCAGCGGCACAGGAGATCATCAACGCCCGTGCCCGTGGCGTGCACGCCTACGGCGAGACCTGCATCCAGTACCTGTTCCTCGACATTGAGGATCTCAATCGGCCGGCACCAGAGGGCGCGCGCTACGTGTGCTCGCCTCCGCTGCGCGATGCGTCGAACCAGGACTTCATGTGGGATGCCCTCAACTTCGGGCACCTGCAGTCAATCTCGACGGACCACTGCCCGTTCAACGACGAGCAGAAGGGGCTTGGCAAGGACGACTTCTCGAAGATCCCGAACGGACTCTCCGCGATCCAGCATCGGCTCGCATTGATGTGGGAGCACGGCGTCAAGACGGGTCGTATCTCGCCAAGCAAGCTCGTTGATGTCACCTCGACGGCGATTGCGAAGCAGTTCGGCATGCATCCGAAGAAGGGCACGATTGCTGCCGGCGCCGATGCCGACCTCGTCATCTTCGACCCGAATCGCGAGCACGTCTTCTCGACAGCCACGGCCTTCTCGAACGTCGGCTACGACCTCTTCGACGGCCGCAAGACAGCCGGCTCCGCTCGACAGACACTCTCGCGCGGCACCGTCGTGTTCGATAACGGCAAGATCCTCACGAAGCCCGGCCACGGCCGCTTCATCAAGCGCGGCTCGTTCAACCCTGCGACGCATGGCGACGCAACGGCGTAAGACTCGGGGGA
>JAEMTW010000147.1:0-4237 GCA_016462095.1 Thermoleophilia bacterium | reverse complement strand
TCTCAAGGGAGGACACCACAACCGCGCGGATGTGATGTCCTCCCAACGCATAACGCCGCTGACCTGATCACGCCGACGTACGCACGTGCCGGCGCCTCAGCCATGGCACGCTACGCCCGTGGATTCCGCTTCCGCCCGACACATCCTTGTCCATGGCTCGACTGGACCAACGCCCTGCGGGCTGACAATTCGGATCGTTGCGGGCCTGCTCGATTTCGGGGTGCTTGTTGTCGTCCTGTTCTGGCTCGCCGTCTTTACGCGCGTGCCCACCGCGGATGGCGGCTTTGACCTTCCGGTCTGGTCGTACGTCTTTTTCCTTGTCTGGTGGCTCTCGTACTACGCCGGCTTCGAATACTTTTGGAACGGACAGACGCCGGGTAAGCGCGTGGCGCGCATTCGCGTAGTGATGGGCAGTGGCCATCGCGTCACCCGCGATGCCGCCATCAAGCGAACGCTCGCCCGCCCACTCGACATGTTTCCGTGGGTCACGCCGTACGCTCTCGGGATTCTCTGGATGCTCGCAACGGGCGAAAAGCGTCGTCAGCGCCTCGGCGATAAGTGGGCCGGCACCAAGGTCGTCCACATCGACGATCTCGACTAGCGCACGGTATAGCCCGCGTCGACCACGAGCGCTGCGCCGATCGTCGCCTTCGCTCGCTCTGAGGCGAGGTAATTGATCGCCTCGGCAATCTCGGCGGGCGAGATCAAGCGGCCAATCACTCCTGCGTCTTTGAACGCCTGCAGGGTCGCTGCCGGATCTGGTGTGTCCGCAAAAAAGCTCGCCGATAGCGGCGTCTCTGTTGGTCCTGGGCAGACACAGTTGACGCGAATGCCTTCCGCGGCGTGGTCGAGCGCCATCGAACGCGTCATGTTGATCACCGCACCCTTCGAGGCGCAGTAGGCCACCGCATCCGCGACGGCCACCAGTCCGAGCTGCGACGCGACCGTGACCACCGCGCCCCCACCAGCCGCGCGGAGGTGAGGAATCGTGGCGCGACACGTCAGATAGACGCCGCGCACATTGATGCTCATGACGCGCCCAAATTCCTCAGGCGAGCAATGCTCAACCGAGCCGCGCGAGGCAACGCCAGCAGCCGCTACGACAACGTCGAGGCCGCCCAACTCGGCGACCGCTGCTTCGACGGCCGCAGCCACCGAGGCCTCGTCCGCAACATTGCAGTGCACCTTCACCTCGGCCGTGCTCAGTGCCAGCGCAGCCTCGTCGATGTCGAGGGCAGCGACACGACAGCCATCCTCTTGAAAACGCGCGACCGTCGCGGCACCAATCCCCGAGGCGCCACCGGTAATCAGGACGCGCCTCATACCGCCGTCATCCCACCGTCGACGACGAGCGCGGAGCCCGTCACGAACGAGGCGCGATCGCTGGCCAGGTAGAGAATCGCGTCGGCGACCTCGGAGGCTTCGCCAATCCGCCCGATCGGATGCATTGGCGAAAAGGCCTCGAAGGCGGCTGCCGGGTCCTCGAGCGTCGAGACAAACTGACGCGGCTGCGGCGTGTCAATCACGCCAGGACAGATTGCATTGACGCGAATCCCGTGCTCAGCCAAATCGATCGCCATCCCTTTCGAGAGGTGGATCACGGCCGCCTTGGCCGTGCCGTAGATGCTCATGTACTTCAGCGCCACGAGTCCACTGACGCTCGAGATGTTGACGACATTGGCACCCGCCCGCCCGAGCATGAGGGGCAGGACGGCCTGCGAGACGAGAAAGACGCTCTTGAGAACGCCATTCTGCAGCTGATCCCATTCGGCTTCCGTCGTCTCGAGAAACGGTCGACCGAGGATCATGCCGTGGTTATTGACGAGCACGTCAACGCCACCGAATGCCTCATCAGCCGCAGCGGCAATTCGAGCGACCTGATCGGCGTGGGTCACATCAGCGATCACCGCAACCGCCTCGCCACCCGCAGCGACGAGCTCGGCCGCCAACCCAACGACATTCTCCTCGCGATCGGTGAGTACGAGTTTCGCACCCGCCGCGGCGAATTGGCGCGCGGTCACTTGGCCAATCCCGCCTGCTGCACCCGTCAAGACTATGACCCGATTTTCGAACTCGCCTGCCATTGCGGTTTCCCTTTCACCCCAAGCGCGGATAATCTCCGCTTACGCGAGGATAGCCGTCTGGAGCGCTTCAGACGAGTGCGTTGAGGAGCAGGGACTACCAAGGGGAGTACGAGCGATGCCATTCGTCACGTTGTCGAACGAAAATCGGATCTATTACGAGTTGACTGGACCCGAGGACGGTCCGATCGTGATGCAGTTTGGTGGCTCGTTGTTTGGCCGCCACAACTTCGGTTTCGTCAACGACGGCTTCCGCGAGCGTGGCTTTCGTCTGCTCTCGTTCGACGCGACAGGCTATGGGCGGTCGGATTGTCCGCACGAGGAGCACTCCGTCGAGAAGTGGGCCGATGAGGGCGCACTCCTGCTTGACGCGCTTGGCTTCGATCGCGTCTTTGTGCACGGCACGTCGATGGGTGGCATGGTCACGATCGCTTTCGTCGGCAAGTACCCGGAGCGCACGATTGCTGCCTGCGCCGACTGCGGCATGGCGCGTTGCGACCTCTACCGCAAGGTCTACTTCGGTACGTGGCGCAAGATGGCAGAGGCGATGCCGCTCGACGACTTCTGCGACCTCGTCACGATCCAGGCCGTCGGCGACCAGTTCCTCGCTGACAACCCGAGCACGTTCGATCTCGTCCGTCACGTCATTCGCCTCAACCCGCCGTACACGATTCGTTGGGCCTGTCTCGCGATGGAGAACATGGACAACGAGGAGATCGCCCGTCAGATCAAGCGCCCGATCCTCTTCACGAACGGCACGCGCGACACGATGACTCCGCCCCGCCTGGCAACGGGTGGCTTTAGCGCCCACGACATCGCCGAGGCGATCGGCGACTGGGCGACGGTGCACGAGTTCACCGAGATCGGCCACGCTGGCTTGCTCGAGTGCCCTGCTGAGGCGACGGTGCTCGTGACCGACTTCTTCAATCAACACGCAAACGCGTAAGGCGGATCGACTCATGCATTTCGGCGTCACTGTTCTACCCGACCCGCCCTATACCGACCTCGTGCGCCTGTTCAAGCAGGCCGAAGACAACGGCTTCGAGATCGGTTGGACATACGACTCGCACGTCCTCTGGCAGGACCCGTATCCAATTCTGACGGCGGCCGCGCTTGGCACCACGAAGCTCAAGCTCGGTATGTGCGTGACGAACCCTGGCACGCGTGACCCTACGGTCACCGCCTCCGGCCACGCAACGCTCCAGGACCTTTCGAACGGCCGCATGGTGATCGGCATTGGGCGTGGCGACTCGGCCCTGCGCTACGTCGGTCGTCAGCCCGTCAAGATCGCTGAGTTTGAGCGTGCGACGGCGATGATGAAAGAGTTCATGAATGGTCGCCCCGTGACGTGGAACGACAAGGAACTCGAATTGCTGTGGGCGAAGAATCAGCCGGAGATCCCGATGTACCTCGCGGGCTACGGCCCCCGCGCGCTCGGTGTCGCTGGGCGCGTTGCAGACGGCGTGATCATCCAGCTTGCCGATCCAGAGATCATCCAGTGGATCATGGGCATCGCCCGTAAGGCAGCCGAGGAGGCTGGGCGCGACCCCGACCTGCTCGAGCCAATCGTCTGTGCACCCGCCGTCTTGATCGACGACATGGCGGCCGCCCGCGACGCCTCACGTTGGTTCCCGGCGATGGTCTCGAACCACGTCTTTGATTTGCTCCAGCGCTACGACAAGTCGGAACTCCCCGACGCGTTGACGTCCTTCATGGAGCGTCGCGAGTTCTACAACTACGACGACCACTCCCGCGAGGGCGCCGCGCACGGCGAGTTCGTCGACGACGAGACCGCCGATCGCTTCAGCATCCTCGGCACCGTCGAGCAGCACGTCGCGAAGCTCAAAGAGCTCGAAGCAATTGGCGTCAAGCACTTCAACATCTACTTGATGGCCGGCGATCGTGAGCGCACGATTGACGTGTATGGCAGTGAGGTTATTCCCCAGTTCACTGGGGAATAACCTCACTGCCATCGCGACGGACATGAGATCCGCGGGCTTCAAATGTCGGCCCCGCAGGGGCGGACATAGGAAACCCGCGGATCGCGTGTCCGAAGCGAGAGTGGCGGTCGAACACCGAAGGTAGGTGTTCTGTCCGGAGCGCCATCGCGACGGACATGAGATCCGCGGGCTTCAAATGTCGGCCCCGCAGGGGCG
>JAEMTW010000010.1:12287-19710 GCA_016462095.1 Thermoleophilia bacterium | reverse complement strand
GACTAGGGCCACATCGCCCCGGAAGCGGCCGAGCCGCCACCCAGAGCACGCTAGCCTTCCGGACAGAAACTTCCACTGTCTGATCAAGACAGTTCGTACCGGACATCAGGAGAATGACGTGCTTGAGACCGTTCTCGCAGCCGTGGCTGCGCTGGTCATAGGCGGCGCAATCGGCGGCATCATCGTGCGCCAGCGATCGCATGCTCAAGATCGCAGCGCAAGTGACGCGGCGCTCAAGGAGGCCGAAACACGACGCCAGGAAGCTGAGGCATTTCGCGCCGACGCCGAGCGAGCCGTGGCAACTGCCCACCGCGAAGCCGACACGATCCGCAAAGAGGCGACGATTGACGGCAAGGAGCACCTGCTTGAGTTGCGGCGGGAGCTCGAGCAGAGCCTCGACGAGCGACGCGCAGAGATTACGCGCCTTGAGGAGCGCATTGCTGCACGAGAGGACCTGACCGCCAAGAGCGAGGCGCTCGCGCTCGAGCGCGAGCAGGCGACAGCGCAGCAGGCACTCGCGCTGGCCGATGCCGAAGCCGCGCTACGAGAGACGCAGGCCCGGGCCGATCGCGAGCTGGAGCGCGTCGGCGGCATGACCTCCGACGAGGCGCGGGTGCAGCTGCTCAGCCGCGTGGAAGAGACTGCGCGCCATGACGCAGCACAGCTCGTTCGCCGGATTGAGGAAGAGGCCAAGCAAGACGGGGATCGCCGTGCCCGTTCGATCATTGCGACCAGCATTCAACGAACGGCGTCTAGCTACGCAGCCGCGACCACTGTCTCGACCGTGCAGTTGCCATCTGACGACCTGAAGGGTCGAATCATTGGTCGCGAGGGTCGAAACATCCGCGCCTTCGAGGCAACCACTGGCGTCGATGTGATCATCGACGATACGCCCGGCGCAGTCGTGCTGTCGGCGTTCGACGGAGTGCGCCGCGAGATTGCTCGCATCACGCTGGAGAATCTGCTCGCTGACGGGCGGATCCATCCGGCCCGTATCGAGGAGACGTACTACGCCGCGAAGGAAGAGATCGAGGAGAAGATCCGCGAGGCCGGCGAGCAGGCTTCGTTCGAAGCGAATGTTCCCGGACTTGACCCCGAATTGCTGGCCATTCTCGGTCGCCTCAACTACCGCACGTCGTACGGCCAAAACGTGCTTAAGCATTCCCTCGAATGCTCACACCTCGCTGCGATCATGGCGATCGAGCTTGGGGTCGACGAACGTGTCGCTCGCCGAGCCGCGCTCCTGCACGACATCGGCAAGGCTGTCACGCACGAGGTCGAAGGTCCTCATGCGGTGATCTCGGGACAGTTTTGCCGCAAGTACGGCGAGAGCGAGGCGGTCGCGCACGCCGCTGAGGCGCACCACTATGACGTCGAGCCCAATTCTGTAGAAGCGATCTTGGTGATCGCCGCCGACGCAATTTCGGCCGCCCGACCTGGCGCGCGCGGCGAGAGCCTCGAGCAGTACGTCAAGCGGCTCGAGGCGCTCGAAGAGATCGCCATGCGTCACCCCGGCGTGGAGCGCTGCTTCGCGATGCAGGCCGGTCGCGATGTGCGTGTGATGGTCAAGCCCAGCGAGGTCAGCGACGACATGGCAGCGCTCTTGGCCCGAGAAATCGCCGCCGAGATCGAGGATTCGCTCGAATACCCGGGTCAGATCAAGGTGACCGTGATCCGCGAGTCGCGCACCAGCGAGCTCGCCCACTAGGGCACAGACCATGCAGCGCTTTCACGTCACTACGTTTGGCTGTCAGATGAACGTGCACGACTCGGAGCGCATCAAGGGCATGCTCGAGGCGGCTGGCATGGGGGAGGCCCCCGACAGCGAGCAGGCCAATGTGCTGGTGTTCAACACCTGCACGATCCGCGAACGCGCCGACGACCGGCTGATCCAAGCGCTCAATGTGGCGCGGGGACGCAAAGAGCGCGAGCCCGAGCTACAGATCGTCGTGGCCGGCTGCTGGGCCGAGTCGGTCCGCGATGACATCTTTCGCGACTTCCCCTGGGTAGACGCTGCGGTTGGGCCGGGACGTATCGGTGCTCTGCGCGACGTGATGAACGCCGACGGTACGGCGGAGCGGGGGGCATTCGGCAGTTTTGACGATTTCGCCGCCGACCTCCCAAAGCGCCGCGAGCGCTCCCACCAGGCGTGGCTCCAACTCTCGATGGGCTGCAACTCGGTCTGCAGCTACTGCATCGTGCCGAGCGTGCGGGGCCGTGAACGGTCCCGCAATGTGCGAGAGATTCTGGCCGAAGCCAACCAGCTGGCCAGCGAGGGTGTCACCGAGGTCGTCCTGCTGGGTCAGAACGTCAACTCTTACGGTCGCGATCTCGCCCCCGATGCGCGCTGCACCTTCGCGGAGCTCCTGCGGGCAATCGACGCCATCGACGGCATCGATCGGATTCGCTTCATGAGCCCGCATCCGAAGGACATGCGCGGCGATGTGATCGCTGCGATGGCCGAGTCGCCATCGGTCTGTAACCAGCTGCACCTGCCGCTGCAGTCGGGCTCGTCGCGGATCCTCAAACGGATGCGGCGTACGTACGACTCGGAGCGTTATCTCGAACTGGTGGCACGCGTGCGCGAGGCCATGCCCGACATCGCCCTCACGACGGACATCATCGTGGGCTTCCCTGGCGAGACGGAAGAAGACTTTCAAGAGACGCTACGGGTCTACGACGAAGCCGCCTTCGATCATGCCTACACCTTCATCTACTCGGCCCGCAACGGCACTGAGGCCGCCGGTTTCGATGAACAGTTGCCAGACGATCTCAAGCACGAGCGGTTGGGTCGACTCGTCGATCTTGTCCAAGACCATGCTGCCCGCCGTAACACCGCGCTGATTGGCAGTATTCAAGAGGTGCTGTGCGAGGGGCCAAGTCGGAAAGACGCCGACATCTGCCGCGGCAAGACGCGTGGCAATAAGACGACGCTCTTCACACCAGCCGCTCCCGTCGGCACGGTCGTATCGGTCCGCATCGAAGACTCGACTTCCCAGACGCTCCGCGGCCAGGTCGTCAGCGCCGTCGCGGTGTAGCCGTGGAGTGCTCCGTGGTGGCGATCTTCGGACCGACTGCGTCGGGCAAGTCGGCGGTCGCAGTTGCTCTTGCACAATCGATCGATGGCGAGATTGTGTCGGCCGACTCGATGCAGATCTACCGCGGGCTCGAGCGCCTCACGAACCAGCCCACATTGAGCGAGCAGGGCGGGGTACCACATCATCTGATCGGACACGTCGAGCCGTCCGTCTCCTACGACGTCTCGCGCTTCGCGACCGATGCTCACGCGGCGATCGATTCGATCATCGCACGAGCTCGCACGCCAATCGTGGTTGGAGGATCTGGTCTCTACCTACGGGCCGCACTGGCTGAGGTGTCGTTTCCACCACACGTCGACCCCGACGAGCGCGTCCGGATCGCGGCCGAAGTCGAACGGCTCGGACCGGTTGAAGCCCACGCTTGGCTGACACAGGAGGACGCCGACGCAGCAACTCGCATTGCCCCGACAGACACGCGGCGCGTGGTGCGCGCCCTCGAGTTAGCCTCGGTCGGCGAATCGCTGGCACCATCCGGTGACGATCAGCTGTGGACGCAGACGACGCGTCTCCCGACGCGCATCTTCGCGCTCCAGATCGATCGTGCCCGTGTCCATGCGCAGATCAATGCGCGCACACCGATCCTGCTTGATCAGGGAGGCATCGACGAGGTCGCACAGCTTCTGAGCGACCCGGCAGCGCTCTCCACGACTGCTGCGCGGGCGCACGGCGTGGCCGACGTCACGCGACTGCTGGCAGGCGAGATCGATCGTGCCGAATGCGAGCGCCTGCTGTCGGTGCGCACGCGCCAGTACGCCAAGCGGCAAGACACCTGGCTACGTAAGCTGCCGAATACCGAGCCAATCGATGCCAATCGTCGGTTCGCTGAGATCGCCGCGGACATCGAGGCGCAGCTCCAGCGCTAGCCCCGATACGATGCGGGTATGTCCACGCAGCTGATCGAAACCATTGAGTCCGCCTTTCGGGGCGATACGCCCGCAGAGGAGGCCCGAGACGCTGTCTCGCAGGCGATTGCTTTGCTCGACGCCGGCGAGGTGAGCCTTGCTGAGCAGCAGCCCGATGGCAGTTGGAACGTCAATGGCTGGATTCAGCAGGCGATCCTGCTTTTCTTCCGCCAGCAGCAGATGGAGATCATCGAGCTCGGCCCGTTCACGTACCACGACAAGGTGCCACTCAAGTCGAATGTCGCGGGCGTGCGCATCGTGCCCCCAGCGACGGTACGCTACGGCGCCTTCGTCGAGGCCGGGGCGGTACTGATGCCCTCGTACGTCAACATCGGCTCACACGTTGGCTCGGGCACGATGGTTGATACCTGGGCGACTGTGGGCTCGGGTGCCTGGATTGGCCGCGACGTCCACCTCTCGGGAGGCGTCGGCATTGGCGGCGTACTTGAGCCGCCGGGTGCGCGCCCGGTGATTATCGAGGACGGCGCCTTCATTGGTTCGCGTGCCATCGTCGTCGAGGGCGTCCACGTCGGCGCCGAGGCGGTCTTGGGTGCGGGCGTGATCCTGACTGCCTCGACCAGGATCATCGATGTCTCCGGCAGCGAGCCCGTCGAGCACGTCGGGTATGTGCCTCCTCGTAAGGTCGTCATTCCTGGCACGCGACCACGACAATTCCCCGCCGGCACGTTCGACGTACCGTGCGCGTTGATCATTGGCGAACGCACCGAGTCAACCGACCGCAAGACCTCACTCAATTCCGCACTGCGCGAGCTCGGTGTGGATGTCTAGACCCTTCCTCAGTGGGAGCGTTGCCGATGTCTGCTTCGACCTTGTTGCGACCGCCTCGGAGTACGGCGACGAGCAGGGTCTGGCGGACGCCGTCGAGCAGCGCGTGCGCGAGCTTGGGATCGTTCCAGAGCGGATCGGCAATTCGATCGTGGCGCGGACGGGCGGCCCAGGTGCAGCAATCGTCCTCGTGGGTCATCTCGACACGGTGCCGAATTGGGCTGGCGGGGTCGCCGAGCGCACTGATGAGCGCATTGTTGGCCGCGGCGCGTCCGACATGAAGGGTGGCGTCGCCGTGATGTTGCGCCTCCTCGAGCGGATGATCGATGCGCCTCAGCCCGTCGCCTTCATCTTCTATGACCGCGAGGAAGGTCCTAACTCGGATAATGGCATCCATCGCGTACTCGCCGACTCGACGTTGTTCGATCCTAAGCCGAAGTTGGCAGTCGTGCTGGAACCGACTGCCGGCACGATCCATGCCGGTGCTGTGGGGTCGTTTAACGCGCGGGTCGTCTTTCATGGCAAGTCGGCTCACTCGGCACGACCGTGGGAGGGCGACAACGCGATCTCGCTCGCACTGGCAGAGGCGCTGACACGATTTGCCCAGCGCGCGCCCGTTCCGGTCGAGGTGGATGGCCTGCTCTACCACGATGTGGTCACCGTCACCACGCTCAACGCGGGCATTGCACACAACGTGCTGCCCGACCGCGTCGAGCTCTCCGTCAACGTGCGCATCGCGCCTGGCCGTTCCGTGGAGGCAGCACAGGCCGAGGTCGTCACACTTGCTGGTCCGGAGGCAGAGTTGACGTGGCTGGACACCGCGCTCCCAGCCGAGCCGCGACTGAGCGACCCGATCGTCAGCGATTTCGTGACCCGCAGTGGGCTACCTGTCTTGCCGAAGCAGGCCTGGACCGACGTTGCGACGTTGCAGGCGTGGGGCGTACCCGCGTTCAATTACGGCCCCGGCGAGCCGAGCCAGGCTCACCAACCCGGCGAATGGGTTGAGATTGCGATGCTGGAGGAGTGCGAACGCATTCTGGCGGAGGAGTTGGGAGCTCCGTGACGCCGCTCGTGGAGCGCTGGCAGGGCGCGGGCAATGTCTACCTGCTTGTTGACGCACGCGACCTGTCGCAGCCGCTGACGGCGGCTACCGCCAGCGCGCTGGTCGCAGAGTGCGGCGGAGACGGTGTTTTAGAGCTCGCTGCGGGCTCTGGCGGCGCCGATGTGTCGATGCGCATCTGGAATCCCGACGGCTCCGAGAGCGAGGCCTGTGGCAATGGCACGCGAATGGTGGCGCGCTGGGCCTCGGAGCGGCTCGGCCAGGCCGACATCTCGATCGCCACCGCTGCGGGAGTTCTGCCCTGCCATGTCGACGGCGAGACCATCACCGCAGGGCTGGCTCCGGCGACATTGGCAGGCCCGCAGTACCGACCCACCGACGAGGCGTTTCCCTATGCCCACACCTTTGTCAGCGTCGGCAATCCCCACGTCGTGATCCCCGTCGACGATGTCGATGCGTTTCCGCTCTCCACGCAGGGGCCACTGCTCGAGCATCACTCGTGGTTTCCCGAGCGGGCCAACGTGGAGATCACCACGGTGCTCGATCGCCACCGCCTGCGCATGCGCGTCTGGGAGCGCGGTGTGGGAGAGACCCCTGCCTGTGGCTCGGGTGCCTGCGCCGCCGCCGTGGCCGCAGTTGCAACCGGTGTCGCGGATAGTCCCGTCACCGTAATGCTGCCCGGCGGCGAGCTCGTGATCGAGGTCGGCGAAGACGGTAGCGTCACGATGCACGGTCCTGCCGCGCGGATCGAGAGCTTCGAACTACCTCCGACAATCTTCTCGTTACTGGCCTAGAGCATGCAGTTCTCCGACCGCATGGACACGATCCCCGAGTACGTCGTGGCGCGCCTCAACCGCACAATTGTCGAGGCCCGGGCGAACGGTGTTGATGTGATCTCGCTGGGGATCGGCGACCCGGATCTGCCGCCCGACCCGCGCCTACGTGAGCGACTGGCTCTCGAAGTGCAACGCGACGACGCTGCGCGCTATCCGACAAACCACGGCGAGCCCGCACTACGCGAGGCCGTCGCCAACTACTACCGGCGCCGCTTCGGTGTCTCCCTCGACCCCGCAACCGAGGTGCTGCCGCTGCTCGGTGCGAAAGAGGGTTTGGCGCATCTGGCGGCAGCCATCTTGGACCCGGGCTCACTGTCGCTGATCGCCGATCCTGGCTATCCCGTCTATGCGGGAGGACCACTGATGGCAGGCGCGGCATCGCTGCCGCTGCCGCTGCTGCCGGAGAACGGGTTTCAGCCCGACCTCGCAGCTGTCTCGGCAGAAGCCGCCGCCCAGGCGCGACTGTTGATTGTGGGCTATCCCAATAACCCAACCGGCGCCATTGCGCGGCCAGGACTGTTCGGGGAGTTGGGCGCCTTTGCCAAGCAGCACGGGCTCGTGCTCTGCCACGACAACGCCTATGCCGACCTCGTCTACGACGGCGATCCGGCTCCAAGCGCGCTTGCAGAACCGAGCTTCCGCGAGCACGGGATCGAGATCCTCTCGCTCTCGAAGTCGTATTCGATTCCTGGTTGGCGTGTCGCGTTTGCCGTTGGTAACCCGTCAGTGATCGCGATCCTG
>JAEMTW010000010.1:11185-12277 GCA_016462095.1 Thermoleophilia bacterium | reverse complement strand
CGATCCTGCAGCGACTCAAGACGCAGATCGACTCCGGCATGTTTCCGGCCCTCCAGCGAACGGCGACGTGGCTGCTCGAGCAGACAGACATCGCTGGGCCGCCGCTCGCGATCTACCGAAACCGTCGCGATCTCGCCTGTGCGCGGCTGAGCGAGATTGGCATGCCCGTCGCCCCACCGGCCGGCGCAATGTACCTGTGGGTGCCCGTGCCCACCGACGAGTCGTCGGTGGCGTTTAGCGACCGAGTGTTTCAGCAGGCGGCAGTCGTCGTGACGCCCGGGAATGCCTACGGTGCAGCGGGCGAAGGGTTCGTTCGCATGGCCCTGACCATTCCAGAGGATCGTCTCGACGAGGCGATCACGCGGATCGGCGCCATTCTCTGAGCGCCGCCGCCCAAGTAGACTGCCCTTTACGTGGGTGATGGCTTCTATCAAATTCGTGACGAGGCGCCCGAGCGGGCCTTCATAGCCGCGATCGCACGCCCCACACAACGCATCGATGCCGATGTCGCCGAGCTGCGCGAGTTGCTGCTGACAGCACAGTGCAACACCGTCGGCGAACTGATCCAACGCAAGGACCAGCCCGAATCGAAGACCTATCTTGGCCGCGGCAAAGTTGATGAGCTCGAGGAGTGCATCAAGGAGACCGAGGCCGAAGTCTTGGTGATTGACGACGAGCTGACGCCGTCGCAGCAGCGCTACCTAGAGAATCGCTTCTCGATTCGCGTGATCGACCGCACGACCCTGATCTTGGACATCTTCGCGAGCCACGCCCATACGGCAGAAGGCAAGCTCCAAGTCGAGCTCGCCCAGCTCGAGTACCAGCTACCCCGTATGCGCGGCATGTGGAACCACCTTGAACGCCTCGGCGGCGGCGTAGGTACCCGCGGTCCGGGCGAATCGCAGCTCGAGACCGACCGTCGCCTAGCCCGCGATCGCATCACGCTGCTCCGGCGGCGGATCAAGGAGACGAGCAAGCGCCGTCGCCTGCAACGCAAGCAGCGCACCGAGGGCATGGTGCCGACCGTATCGCTCGCCGGCTATACGAATGTGGGCAAGTCCAGCCTCCTCAACGCGCTTACGGGTGCCGAGG
>JAEMTW010000010.1:0-11175 GCA_016462095.1 Thermoleophilia bacterium | reverse complement strand
TCGACCCAACCACGCGCAAGTTCACGCACGTGGGCCGCGACTACACGATTACGGACACCGTTGGTTTCATCCGCAAGCTGCCGCACGGACTGGTCGATGCGTTTGCCTCGACGCTGGAAGAGACGCTCGCCGGCGACCTGCTCGTGCACGTTGTCGATGGAGCGATCGATGAGGAAGAGCGCAACGAGCAGATGCGTGCCGTTGGGGACGTGCTCGAGCAGATCGGCGCCTCCGAGCTGCCACAGATCGTCGTGCTCAACAAGATCGACCTCGTCTCAAACGAGGATCGCGAGCGGCTCCACAACCGCCTGCCGATGGCGATCCAGGTCAGCGCCAACACGCGCGAAGGCCTCGAGGAGCTGGAGATTGCCATCGCTGAGCACTTCTCGGGTCGCTTTGAGCCCACCGACCTCCTCGTGCCTCACAGCGAGGGCAGCGTGCTGTCTGCGCTCTACGCGCTCGGTGCGCCTATCACCTCGCGCGAAGACACGGCCGACGGTGTGCGCATCCGTGCGCGTCTCCCCAAGGCCGAACGCGACCGGTACGCACGCTTCGCTGTCTCGCCAACGGTGCGGGCATGAGTGAGATCGCCTGGCTGCGGATGCACGATGCGGCCCGCCTGCCCACACAGGCGCATGCAGACGACGCGGGCTTCGACCTGTACGCAACGGAATCCACGACGCTGGCGTCGGGGCAGCGAAAGGCGGTCGGCTGTGGGTTCGGGATTGCGCTCCCCGACGGCTATGCCGCATTGGTTCTGCCTCGCTCTGGGCTAGCGCTCAAGGCAGGCCTGACGGTGCTCAACGCTCCCGGCTTGATCGACGCGGGCTACCGTGGCGAGGTCAGGGTGATCCTGATCAACCACGACCCAGCCACGACGCATGCGATTGCAGTCGGTGATCGCATTGCGCAGCTGGTGATTACGGCCCTGCCGACCGTCACCTTCGCAGAGCACGACAGTCTGCCCGAGTCCACGCGGGGCACGGGAGGCTTCGGATCGACAGGACAGTCGGCATGACCGACGGTCCGCGCATTCGCGTTGCCGGACTGCTGATCAACGGTGGCCGCGTGCTGCTGGTTCGTCAGCAGAAAGACGGGCGCACGTACTGGCTGCTGCCAGGTGGCGGCGTGGAGGAGGGGGAGGAGCTCGAGGACGCGTTGCTGCGCGAGATCACCGAGGAATGCGGGATGGCTCCGACCGCGATCCGGGGGCCGATTGCGCTCGCAGAGACGATCCCGCCCGCCGAGACCCCGGAGGGTCGCCACATTCTGCACATGGTCTTTGCGATCGACCTCGGCACGGCCAGCGTCGAACTATTCAGCTCGGACGACGCAGCCGTCCTCGGCCACGCGTTTGTCGACCAACAAGAACTTGCTGGGCTCGACCTACGACCGCCGATTCACGATTACCTCCGCGACTATCGCCCGGGCGATGCGTTCGTCTCGCTCGGCCGGATGTGGGTGCCTTAGCGGCGCTCGCTGCGGGCCAGAGTGGAGGCGGCTACAGCAGCAGCCTGTTCGAGGTGATCGTCAAGCGGAGCGAGCGTGGTGGAGAGACCACGGTGTTCGCAGGCCCAGGCGAGCAGTTGATCCGCCAACCAGGGATTCTTCGGGAGCAGCGGGCCGTGCACGTACGTACCGACGATGCGACCTTCGAGACAGCCTTCTGCCGTCCCGGTCCCGTCGTTGCCGCCACCAACGATGACCTTGCCCAGTGGAGCAACGCCCGCACCGAGGCTGGTTCGTCCAGCGTGGTTTTCGAATCCCACCAGTTCGTGGCGGGTCCCGGCGAGCTCGACATCCACGACGACGTTGCCGACGAGCCGCGTAGGTCCAGCGTGCGTTTCGAGGTCGACGAGGCCCGTACCCGGCGTGTCGCGGCCCGATTGATCGACGTAGCGATGTCCGAGCAGTTGATATCCGCCACAGACAGCCAGCACCGGTACGCCGTCCGCAATCGCTGAGCGCAAAGCGGGCGCCTGCGCAATCAAGGCCTCCGCCACCAGCGCCTGATCGCGGTCTTGGCCACCACCAATCAAGACGACGTCGGCCCGCTCTGGATCGAACGACTCACCAAGCGCCAGCGGCGCGACCTCGACCGAAAGCCCACGCCAGCGCGCGCGCTGCTCGAGCACGCGAACGTTGCCACGGTCGGCATAGATCGACAGCAACTCGGGGTAGAGCGGCACGATGCGGAGCGTCATGCCTGCTCCTGCCAAAACCGTTGGGTCAGACCGCGATCCGCCAGTACGCCATGGAGGTCAAGCATCGCGGTGTACGTCGCCAGCACAAAGATGCGGCCACCCGCTGGCGTGGCCTCCACGGCCTCGTCAAACGCCACCTCGGTCACGGCCTCGGTCGTCACCCGCTCGGGAGAGACGTCGCTGTAGCGCAGTCGCACGGCAAGCTCTACTGAGCGCGTGCCACTGCACCTGATCTGCGCGGCTGTGGTGAGAGCTGCTTCGAAGTCGATGTCCCAGATCCAACTGATATCCCGACCATCCGCGATGCGGTCGTTGAGGGCGAGCACGACCTGGGCGCCCGCCACATCGTCGGCAATGGCTCGTAGCGCCTCATTGGCACCAGTCGGATTCTTGAAGAGCAGTAGCACCACCTCGCTGTCACCAACTGCAATCCGCTCGAAGCGGCCGAAGGCGGCATTGAACTGCGCGAGGCGACCGGCTGCCACGGCAGTTGGGACACCGAGCACGTAGGCCGCGGCGATGGCACCGAGAGCGTTCTCCACGTTGTACAGCCCCGGCAGAGGCAACGAGACCTCGCACGAGCCATCGGGCGCGTCCAGACGGAAGGTGGTACCGCGGATGCCATCGGTGCGCACGTGCCGAGCGACGACATCGAGCGGGCCTCGCTGGTGGTCGCCACGCGGACAGCGGTAGGAGCCAAGATGACCGAGATACATCTCGTCGTACACATACGCACTGCCGCAGCGCACGCAAAACGTCGAGTCGGCTGCAGCATCCTGAGCGCCGAGCGAGACGTTGGGGTCGTCAATGCCGAAGCGGACCACGTTTGCTCGATCGCCTGCCAGCCCATCGATGACGGGATCGTCTGCTCCAAGCACGAGCGTGGTGGAGGGGGCGAGCGTCGCGACGAGCTCTCGCCACCGATCCGCCACCATCTCGAGCTCACCATGACGGTCGAGCTGGTCTCTAAAAAGATTGCCCAAGACCAGCACGGTGGGCGAAAGCTGCTGCGTGACCTTGTTTAGTGCTGCTTCGTCAACTTCGAGCACTCCCAGCGTCGCACCACGAGGCCGATTGATCAGCGTGGTCGCGACTCCGGTCACCAAGTTGGCACCCGCACTGTTTCGACAGACCGTGTGGTCCGGACCAACGATCGCCGTCAGCATCGCCGAGGTCGTGGTCTTACCGTTGGTGGCGCTGACCGCAACGATGCCGTCGGTCAGTGCGGCAGCCAACTCACTCAGTCCATCCGGAGCCAGGCGCAGAAAGACGTGACCGGGCATCGTCGTGCCGCCGCCTTGGCCCGTCACGCGCGAGACGGCACCCGCGCAACGCGCAAGTGCTCCAGCTGCTGTCACGCGAGTGCTCACCACACCAGATGGTATCCCGCGCGGTCAGGCGGCGGCGACGGCCGCCCGCGATCGGAGCAGCACGAACGACACTCCTAAGCTCAGCAAGGCAACGACGAGGTAGACCAGCCACGGGGCGCCGCGCTGCAACATGACGCCCGCAATCACCGGAGCGATCAACGAACCCACGGCCCAGACTGCATTGAGCATCCCGAAGGCGCCACCCTCACCGATCTTGACGGCGCGCGCACCCGTGGCGCAGATCGGATAGGCAATCGCAAAGATGGGCGCAGCGAGCCCGATCAGCAGAACCAGCATCACGGCGTAGGCAGGCACACCGAGCGGCAGCAGCATCACTGCGAGACCACCACCACAGACTGCAGGCAACACGACCAGCGCGAGCAGGTGATTGAGCCGCGAGCCCAGTCGAGCCACGACCACGATCGCAATCACCGAAAGAACGCTTCCTGCCGTGAAGATCCACCCGATTGCAGCCGAGCTGACTCCTTGATCATCGAGATAGAGCGGCGCGAGGAGCTGAAGGGCGGCCATCATCAGCGCGACAAAGCCAATCGAGATGAAGCTGACCTGGAGCAATCCCGGCTGCAGTGCGTGCCGCAGCGACACGAACGGTCCATGTCGATCCGCGTGCGGCACGACTCCACTCTCGCCACCGGGCTCGAACAGCCCCCACACGACGATCGCGCCGACGAGCAGGCCGAGCCCAGCGAACGACTCCGTGATCCCAAAGCGCGCCACGATTGGCCCACCCAAGAGCGGCCCACCGATCGTGGCGATCGTCGCGCAGGCGTTGGCGATCGTCAGCGCCCGTGGCCGATAGCTCGAGTCGACAGCCCCGGACAGCCAGGCGAGCCCGGCCGACCAGACGACCGCCGAGCAGGCACCTTGCACGATGCGCACGAGGACCAAGAGGACAAAGGTGTCGGCAAAGGCGATCGCGGGCGCGGCAACCACGAAGCAGGCCGCTGCAATTAGCGTCACACGGCGCGCACCGATCCGGTCGGCAACCCAGCCCGCAGGGATCGCGAAGACCAGGACCGAGAAGCTATAGGCACCGAGCACCAGACCCGCTTGGCCATCCGTCAGACCAAATTGGTCGTGCCAGACGGGAATCAGCGGTATCGCGGCGAGCCAGGTGGCCATGTCGAGGAAAATCAGCGCAGAGATCAGCGCTGTCAGACGACGTGGCGATACCGGCCGGCGTTGACGCATCATCGGCTCAGCTGAAGAGCACGCGGTCCAACGCGATCGCAGCAAAGATGCCCGCCAGGTACAACAGCGAAAAACGGAAGGCCTCACGGGCGATTTCAAGGTCGCCATCGGCGCGGTGCAGGCGCACACCGAACTGCAAGAACCGCAGACCCAGAACCAACGCGATCAGGCCGTAGACGGGACCAAGGATGCTGTCGCTGACCCCGAACCAACCCAACGGCACCGGGATCAACGAGAAGACGAGCAGGATGATCGTGTAGACGACGATCTGGATCGTTGTCACACGCACGCCTGCCACGTTCGGCAGCATGGGCACGCCAGCGTCTTCGTACTCGTCCTGTTTGACGAGAGCAAGCGCCCAGAAGTGGGGAGGGGTCCAGAGGAAAATCAGACCAAACAGGAAGATCGGCGCGAACGCCACCGACCCCGTCACAGCCGCCCAGCCCACGAGCGGAGGCATCGCACCCGCAGCTCCACCAATGACGATGTTTTGCGGCGTTCGCCGCTTCAGCCAGATCGTGTAGATAAAGATGTAAAAGAGGTTGCCGGCGAGAGCAAGCGCAGCGGCGAGCGGTGTCGCAAGCATTGCCAGCACAACGATGCCGAGCGTCGTCAGCACAACGCCGAAGATGATTGCGGGGCGCGGCTCGATGCGACCGTCTGCAACCGGACGCAGGCGCGTGCGTTCCATCCGGATGTCGAGGTCACGATCTAGCGCATGGTTGACCGCACTGGCTCCACCGGAGGCGAGACCCATGCCAAGCAGCGTCGAAGCGATCAACCAGAGCGGCGGAATACCCTCCTCAGCCCAAACCATCCCGCCAAGCAACGTGATCAGCAGCAGAATCATGATCCGCGGCTTCGTCAGCTCGAAATAGTCGAGGTACACGGACGGAGGGCTGGGTGTGGTCACGGCCTCAGCGGACACGAATTGCCCACGTCTCATTGTGCGTACTCACGGTCCCATCGTATCCGAGGACACTAAACGACGACTGCGCGTCAGCGACGCCGGCTCATCATCAGCAGATCGCGGAGGGCAATGCCCATGCACAGGCCGCCAGCGAAGATAATGCCGTGCTGGAGGTAATGCATCGCCCCGTTCGAATCCACCGCGCCCTCCACGGCGGGCAACAGTGCCACGACTTGGAGCAGGAGACCAAGGCCTCCAAGCAGCAGTGCACGCATCGGAGTCAACAGGCCGGCCACGAAAGTAAGGCTAGCATTGCGTCTATGAGCATCGCTCCCACCCACCGCGAACTCGAACTTCAGAGTGCGTTGCAGCACGAGTTGATACGCGTTGACCCGACGGTGTTGCCGGCCCTCGCGCGCGCCTTGGAGCGCTCGGGTGATCGGCTCGTCGGAGGCTCATGGGGCGTCGATGATGGGGACGGCTGTCTGCTGACGCTTGCTGCGCGCGAGCTTGGCCTCGGCAGCGGCGAGGAGCTCTTGGGTGGCTCGATCGCTGCCGTCCGGATCCCTCCATTGTTCGACGAGCTGTGGATCTGCATTCTCGAGCGCACAGGCGATGCCACGGCGGCGCGCATGATCGTCCATCGCCTCGTCGTCCAGGCGCTCCTACTGCAGGCGAATCAGGCGGACGGATCGGGCGAGACATCTTCGATCGACCCACCCGACAGTGCCCGTAGCGCCCGCGTGAGATAACGAAAAAGGTGCCACTGGATGATCAGCGTCCACCAGACGCCGGTGATCACGTGAAGGTAGTCAACGATGGTGAAAGCTCCGCCGGAGGGGCTAAACAGCATCAGTACACCGGTCACCGCAATTGGGACGCCGAGTCCAAGCATGACCAGCGAGGCGATCGCGTCCTGCGGGCGTTTCAGTTGGAGGCGAGCGACAATTCTGCTGCGCCCCAACTCACCCGATTTGATGGTCACCAGTAGCAGGCCAACTGATCCAGTCCCCACATGCAACCAGATCAGCCACGGATCGGATCCCTGCCCACGGAGGCTCAACGTGTAGATCCAAAGGCCCGTCACAAACGCTACAAGCAAGGGCACTAAGGCAGCGATGCCGAAGCGAGCGGTTCTGCGACGCACCGGCAGATTGAGCAAGAGCTGCTTCTCAAGCCGAGCCGCATTCCACTCGTCTACCTGGTCATCGGTGTAGTGCGATGGCGGTTGCGCGGCCGCCCAGACAGCCAGTCGCGCGAGAAAGAAGAAGGCAATCAGCGGCGGAACAATATGGGGCAGATGGATCGCGACCCACAGCATGGGCCGACCTCCTAACCCAGCGTCAGCTGCTCGGGAGGCAGTACACGACGGTGAAGAGAAGCACCCAGACGATGTCGACGAAATGCCAGTAGATACTGATCGCTAGCAGTCCGGAGTGACGCTCGGGTGTCCAGCGACCAGCAAGCGCGCGGATCATGCCCAATAGCAGCAGCACCAGACCAATGAAGACATGTACGCCATGCAGACCGGTCAAGGTGAAGAAGATCGCGCCCGTCGCGTCGTCCTGCGGGGTAAAGCCCACAACCATGTACTCCTCAACCTGTAAGCCGAGGAAGATCGCGCCGAGGATGAAGGTCGCTAGGAGCCACGCAAAGACGGCGCCGTTCTTGCGCTTATAGAGCGACAGCAGCGCAAATTCGCAGGTAAAACTCGACAGCACGAGGATCAGCGTATTGATCGACGTCGCCTCTGCTGGGATATCGAACTCGCCGGGCCACACGACGCCATTGAGGACGCGCAGATTGGCGTAGTACATGAAGAACGCGCCGAACAGGGCGGCCTCCGAGACGAGGAAAATGATCAGCCCGAGAATCTCTGGTCGCAGACCCGTGCGGTAGGGCTGAATCTGCGGTGCGGAGTGATCGGTAGCTGCGCTCATAATGAGTCTCCTGCGCGCGCGGCGCTAGACGGTCGTCTCGACGGTCGCGGGTTCGACTTCTGGCACGATCGCGTGCTTCGCGCCCTCTTCGCCGTAGCGATAGGGGCCACCAATGACGCGCGGGGTCGCGGGGAAGTTGAAGATCGGCGGTGGGGAGGACAGCAGCCACTCCAGCGTGAGCCCACCCCAGGGGTTCGCTCCTGCTTTCTTACCGTGACGAGCCGAGTGGATCATGTTGTAGACGAAGATCAGCGTGCTGGCACCGAGCACGAAGGCCGCAAGCGAGATCACCATGTTGCTCCAGGCGAACTCGGGCGCATAGTCCGCAACACGACGTGGCATGCCCACGAGCCCCTGATAGTGCATCGGGAAGAAGGTGATGTTCATCGCGACGAACGTGATCCAGAAGTGCCAGCGCCCAACAACCTCGTTGTACATCCGTCCGGTGACCTTCGGGAACCAGTGATAGAACCCGGCGTAGATAGTCATGATCGAGCCACCAAAGAGCACATAGTGGAAGTGCGCCACGATGAAGTACGAGTTCGTGATCGAGACATCGAACGGCACCACGGCGAGCATGACGCCGGACAGACCGCCAATCACGAAGGTGAAGATGAAGCCAATTGCAAACAGGTTGGCCGTCGTCATACGCAGCACGCCGCCCCACATGGTGCCGAGCCACGAGAAGATTTTGATTCCGGTCGGAATCGCGATCAAGAGTGTGGAGAGCATGATCGGCACACGCAGCCACGGCTCCATGCCGGAGGCAAACATGTGGTGCGCCCAAACAGCGAAGCCCAGAATTGCGATGCCTGCGGACGAGAAGGCAACGGCGCGGTAGCCAAAGACCGGCTTTCTCGCGTGCGTTGCGATCACCTCGCTGATGATGCCGAAGCCCGGCAAAATCATGATGTAGACGGCTGGGTGTGAGTAGAACCAGAAGATGTGTTGGTACACGAGCGTGTCGCCGCCACCAGCGATCGTGAAGAAATGTGTGCCCATCTCACGGTCGAACATCGCCATGAACTGCGCACCGGCGATGAAGGGAGTTGCCGCCACAACGAGGGCGGACGTGGCGAGGTTGGCCCAGACGAGCAGCGGCATCCGGAAGAGCGTCATGCCAGGTGCGCGCATTGCGATGATCGTGACGAGGAAGTTGACCGCCGTCGCAATTGATGACGCACCAGCCAACTGAACACCCAGCTGGTAGAGCGTCATGCCGTAGCCACTCTGCTCGGACAGTGTCGGATAGCCGGTCCAGCCACCGTCGAACGAACCAAACATGAACGACGACAGCAGTGTGAAGGCAGCAACCGGTAGCAGCCAGAACGAAACGGCATTGAGGCGCGGGAAGGCCATGTCGGCCGCACCGATCATCAGCGGAATCACGTAGTTACCGATGCCGGCGAAGACGGGCACCATAAACACGAAGATCATGATTACGCCGTGCTGCGAGATCAAGCCGCTGTACTGCTGATCCGTCAGAACCTGCTGGCCAGGGGTTGCTAGCTCGGAGCGGAAGACCTCGGCGAACATGCCGCCGACCAAGAACATGATGAACGTGAAGACAATGTACTGAATACCGATGACTTTGTGATCGGTATTGAACTTGAAGTAATCGCCCCACGAGTGGGCGCCATGCTGGGAGTGATCGTTGGGATCGAGTTCCCCGCCACGCATCCAGGTGAACCAGTAGTCAAAACCGCCGATGCCGACGATGAAACCAATGCCGCCCGCGATGTAGGCAACCGTCAACAACGTGCTTTCTTGCAGCACCGGTGTCATGCCGAAGATGGACCGCGCGGCGACGGTGATCAGGATCGCGAGCGCAGCGAAGGCGGGGGCGACCCAGAGGCAGCGTGCGAGCGTTGGTTTGAGAACAGCGGTCATTGGTCGAACCCTCCAAGCAAGCCATCAGTCATAGTCGGGCGCATCAGCCAGCGCTCCCAGTGGTCGTCTCTGCACTAGACGATTCGGCTGCCTTGGCAGCCTCGGCCTTTTGTTGTTCAATCCAGGCATCAAAATCGCTCTTGGAGACGACCTGAACCTTCGGAATGATTGATCCCGGGAGCGCGGAGTTCATGTTCGTGTGACCAACGCCGCAGAGATAGGCGCAGACGATCTCGAAGCTGCCGATTTTCGTCGGCGTGGTCGAGATTTCGTTGACCTGACCGGGCGTCGCATTCATTTGCATGCGCCATGCTGGCACCCAGAACGAATGGATCACGTCGTTGCTCTCGAGTTCGAAGATGACCGGCTCGTTAACCGGCAACACCAGCGTCTGCTGGTCCTTGAGATCGATGCCCTGATTGAGGTAGGCGTACTTCCAGCCGAACTGGTAGCCGAGGACATGGATCTGCTGGCCCTTCGTCCGCGCCTGCGCTTCGACGTCTCCGCTTCGCAGCACGATCAACCCGCCAATCGCGCAGAGCACGACGATCACGAAGGGAATCACGGTCCAGACGACCTCGAGCCACGTGATGCCGTGAACATTGTCACCCTCGCGCTCGTCGTTCGGGCGGGCACGGAAGCGATACACCGCGACGAGCAGAAAGAGCACGACGATGCCGAAGATGATCCCGGAAAAGCCGAGGAAGAAGATGTAGAGATTGTCAATGTCGTTGGCTTCAGCGGAAGCCTGCACGGGCAAGGTTCGGGTGAAAATAAGGATCACACTAATCACAATTCCGACGACGGTGCCGAGCAGGGCAAGTGGCAAAACCTTGATCGTCTTCACCTCAGCCAAGCCTTTCGAGCGCGCGCGTCAACAGGAATCAAATTGCCCACGGCTGGCATCGTATCCACGCTTGCGGACGACACGCAACATCGCATCAAACGAAACGATGCTCTGACTGGGTATTCGGGGCGGTCACGCTATGCTGACGGCGCGTCGAGAAGCGGCGCTAACGACCGGAGGATGACCCTTCCCGATGAGCGCCAATCAGTCGCAGCCCACAGACGAAGAAGTCGCCGCACCGATGACACAGTTGGATTATGTCGATCGCATGCTCGAGCCACGAGAGTCCGGCTTGGATTCGGCCGCTGCCCTCCTGAGTGGACTCGCCTGTGGCCTCGGCGTCGTCGCCCTGTGGTTTGCCCCGATGGTGATTGGCTTTTTCGCCATCGGCTTCGCGATCATCGGCCTCGCGATCAGTGGTGATCGCAACCGCATCGGCAAGATCGCCTTGATCATCGCCGCTGTCGGTTGGCTCCTCGGTTCGATCATTGCCGTCTTCACGGGCAATTCGCCGATCTCCATCAATCTCGCGTAGCGCCCTCGAGGATCAAACCGCGAGTGCGATTACGACGAATCCGATCGCATAGAGAGCAGCCGCTCCAACGACGATCGTGAGGAGTGGGAGGGAGGTAGCGATCACGATCGCACCCGCCACCGCACCGAGCGCCAAGGCCAGCACGATCGCGATCTCGAAGAGTGCGCCACGATCACGGTTGAACGTGCTCGACATCAGTGACTACGTCTGAGTTGGTGGTGCTGCTGGTGGTGAATCGTCGGCAGCGGGTAGTGCGGCTGGCTCGGT
>JAEMTW010000146.1 GCA_016462095.1 Thermoleophilia bacterium | reverse complement strand
GTGCAGAGCAGATCGTCGAGCAGATCCTGCGTCTCCCCGAGGACACCAAGTTCACTGTCGACGCACCGATCGTGCGTGGACGTAAGGGAGAGTTCAAAGACGTCCTTGAGCGGCTACGGGGCGAGGGCTTCACGCGCGTCAAGGTCGATGGCGAGACGCTGCTGCTGGAAGACGAGATTGTGCTTGACAAGAAGTTCAACCACGACATTGCCGTCGTCGTCGATCGGCTGAAGCAGCCGACCGAGCGCCGTCGCCTGACTGACTCTGTGGAGACGGCGCTGCAGCTCGCAGACGGTCTGCTCGACATCGCCGTCCACGAGGGTGAGACGCTGACGTTCTCCGAACGCTTCGCCTGCCCCGACCATGGCGTCTCGCTCGCAGAGCTGGCGCCGCGCGTGTTCTCCTTCAACTCGCCGCATGGCGCCTGTGCACACTGCCATGGCTTGGGTTCACTCCCCGAGCTGGATCCGACGTTGGTTGAGCCCGATGCGTCGCAATCTCTCAACGCCGGAGCGCTGCAACCCTGGAACGTTGCCGGCACGAACTTCTTCGAACAGTTGGTGACTGCAATCGCGGAGCGCTTCGAGGTCAACCTGGACACGCCGTGGGGCGAGCTGACAGACGCCGAGCGGGCGCTCTACATGGAGGGCACCGACGGCGAGCGGATTATGGTTTCGTACAAGAACCGTTATGGCCGCAAACGCGCCTACTCGGTGGCCTGGGAGGGACTGCTGTCGAGCCTCAAGCGGCGCTACGACGAGACCGACTCGCAGTTGCAAAAAGACCGCATCGAAGAGTGGATGGCCTTGCGCGCGTGTCCTGAGTGCGATGGCGCGCGTCTGAAGCCGGAGAGTCTGGCGGTCACCGTTGGTGGCCTTTCGATCTACGAGGCCACGAACCAGTCGGTCGAAAAGGCGATCGCCTGGTCGACCTCGCTCGAGCTGACGGAAACCGAACGGCTGATTGCCGAGCGGATCTTCCGCGAGATCGTGGAGCGCCTAACGTTCCTCAAAGATGTTGGCGTGGGCTACCTCTCGCTCAACCGTCCCTCGTCGACGCTCTCGGGAGGTGAGGCTCAGCGGATCCGCTTGGCGACGCAGATCGGTTCGAGTCTCGTCGGCGTACTGTACATCCTCGACGAGCCGTCGATCGGCTTGCATCAGCGTGATAATCATCGTTTGCTCGAAACGCTGACGCGACTGCGTGATATCGGCAATACGGTGATCGTCGTCGAGCACGACGAGGACACCATGCGCGCCGCCGACTGGCTCGTTGACATGGGTCCAGGTGCAGGCGAACATGGCGGGCGCGTCGTCGCTGCCGGCCTGCCAAAACAGGTGATGAAGTCGAAGGAGTCCGTGACCGGACAGTTCTTGAGCGGTCGCCGCTCAATCGCAGTGCCTGAGCGGCGGCCCCCCGCGGAGTCGTTCCTCGTGGTCAAGGGCGCCAGCGAGCACAACCTGCGGGGTATCGATGTCGAGATCCCGGTCGGTCGATTGGTCAGCGTGACGGGAGTCAGTGGTTCGGGTAAGTCGACGCTCGTGAATGACGTCATCTTGCGTGCCATGCAGCAGCATCTGCTCAAGTCGCGTGTCCGCTCCGGCGCCCACACGAGCATTGAGGGTGTCGAAATCTTCGACAAGGTGATCGCGATCGATCAGTCACCGATTGGTCGGACGCCTCGCTCGAATCCTGCGACGTACACGGGACTGTTTGATCACATTCGCCAGCTCTACGCCGATACGCCGGACGCCAAGACGCGCGGCTACAAGCAGGGGCGTTTCTCGTTCAACGTCAAGGGCGGTCGCTGCGAGGCCTGTCGCGGCGACGGCACGCTCAAGATTGAGATGCATTTTTTGCCCGATGTGTACGTGCCGTGCGAGGTCTGTAACGGGCGGCGCTACAACAAAGAGACGCTCGAGGTGCGCTTCAAGGGCAAGTCGATTGCCGACGTGCTCGAGATGCCGATCGAGGAGGCGTTGATCTTCTTCTCGAAGATTCCGAAGCTGCGTCGTCGTCTGCAGACGTTGCACGACGTCGGCCTCGATTATGTCCGACTCGGGCAGCCGGCAACCACGCTCTCGGGCGGCGAGGCGCAACGGGTCAAGCTCGCGACGGAGCTCTCGAAGATTGCGACGGGCAGCACGCTCTACGTGCTCGACGAGCCGACAACCGGTCTCCACATGGCAGATGTCGAGAAATTGCTTGAGGTGTTGCAGCGTCTCGTCGTGGCCGGCAATACGGTGTTGATCATCGAGCACAACCTCGACGTGATCAAGCAGTCCGACTGGCTGATCGATCTTGGTCCAGAGGGTGGCGATGCGGGTGGTGCGGTCTTGGCTGTTGGCACGCCGGAACAGGTGGCAACCGTGAAGGCCTCACACACGGGCCGGTACCTAGCGCCACTGCTCGCAGCCGCCAAGAGCAAGCCACCAGCGTGAGCAAGTACGCTCTGAAGATGGATCCACGCCTGCAGACTCAGACGCCGACAGACACCGATCAGGCGATCTGGACCGAGGAGGAGATTGAGTCCTTCGAGGGCATCGATACCTCGGATGGCGAGTGGTTTGCGATCCGGACCGACCCGTGGCCGTGCCCTGCCTGCCAGACCGTGTTTGAATACGTGACGGGAGCCCATCTCGTGCTGGTCGCACCCTCGCGCGACGATCTGATCGAGATTGCAGCCCAATGCCAGAAGATCGGCCGCAACGCGCGCATCGTGGTCTACGACGACAAGTTGCCGGCGATCTCGATCTTCCAGTGGCGTGCGCTTGGACGCCCGGTGCATGGCTTCCGCGAGGACCTTCGCGGCGGCAAGCCCTAAGCCTAAGCGGTAGTGACGGCAGCTACCATCCGGCGACAGAGGTCTGGCACCTCAGCAACATCGTCGGTGTATTGCGAGGGTTTGAAGCAGATTGAGGTGTAGCCCTCGGCGAGCTTGCCGGGGATGGATTGCATCGCCTCATCGAGGTCGCCCGGCTGGTCGTCGGCCGGGAAGTTGGGGCGAATGCCGCCGATCATCTCGATCGTTTCTGGGTCGCGTCCCGCAGCGACCATCGCTTCTCGAATCGCGACCAGATCGTCTGCTGTCGGCGTGCCGAAGGGATGAAAGCCATGCCCGTACTCGACGAGACGTCGCAGGATCGGTCCGTGAACGTGTTGTCCACCGAACCACAGCTGGGGACCTTCAGCGCGCCAGCACTTCGGCTCGATGTAGACATCGTCGAAGTCGTAGAACGCGCCATGAAACGATGCGGGGGAGGCGGACCAGACAGCACGCATGATCGCGAGCTGCTCGTCGAGGATCTTGCCGCGCTTCTTGAACGGCACTCCCAAAGCGGCATACTCCTCGTCGAGCCAGGAGACAGTGGGCTGCACGACGAGTCGTCCTTCGCTGAGGAGGTCAAGCGTGGCGAGTTGCGTCGCCGTGTGGAGCGGATGGCGCAGCGGATAGATCAGGGCCGAGAGCGCGATCCGGATCTTCGACGTCCGCGCAGCAATCGCGCTGGCCAAGACGATCGAGTCGGGCCACGGCGTTGAAGGATCTTGATTACCCGGCGCGGCGTAATCGCGCGGATTGTCCATCCGACCACCGGCGCCGGCTTTGGGCGTCAACAGCACGTGATCGCTGAGCATGACGGTCTCGACGCCGGCTCCCTCGGCATCCACCGCCATCTGGACAAGCGCGCGCATGTCGCGCTCCGGCGAGAGCGTCCACTGCTCGAGCAAGACGAGCACGACTCCCGGAGCGCGGCTGCTCACCTCAGTCGCCGGCGTGCTTTTCGATCAGCTCGATGCGGTAGCCGTCGGGATCGCGAACGAAGCAGATCCGCGAACCACCTTCACGAATCGAATACGGCGGCTTCTCCGGATCGATTCCTATTGCAGAGAGGTTGCCGAGCGTGCCGTCGAGGTCGTCAACGATGTACGCAATGTGTCCGTAGCCCGTACCGATTTCGTACGGCTCGGTCTGGCCATAGTTGTAGGTCAACTCCAGCGGGCGGTCTTCGGACCCTTCTGGAGCCACGTAGACATTGACGGCCTCATCACGAATCGGATAGCGCTTCAGTTCTTTGAAGCCGAGTGCGCCGCAATAGAACTCGACGGAGCGATCAATGTCGAAGACGCGGTAACAGACGTGTGCGTATTTCATGGCTGGAGCCTAGCGTCTGTGGCTGCGGTCTAGAGCGCAGCGATGCCGAGACCCGACTGAAAGGCAGCGAGCTCCTCGTCAGAGATCGCATAGGTATGTCGCTGGGCCGGGAAGGCGCGGGAGCGAACATCGCTCACGTAGTGCTCAATGGCGTCCAACGAGGCCTGATGCAGGTTGGCGTAGCGCTCGACGAAGCGCGGTGAGGTGCCGGAGCCGATTCCCAGCAGGTCATGCCAGACGAGTACCTGTCCGTCCGTGGCATTGCCCGCACCGATGCCGATCGTGGGAATCCGCACGCGCTCGGTAATCGCGGCCGCAATCTCCGCGGGAACACATTCCAACACCAGTGCAAAGGCACCAGCGGCCTCAACGGCGATCGCCTCGTCCACCAACTGCAGAGCGGCCTCGGCCGTTCGACCTTGGGCGCGAAAGCCACCGAGGGCTGTGGCACTTTGGGGAGTCAGACCGAGGTGGCCCATGACGGGAATACCAGCACCGGTGATAGCGCGGATGCGCGACAGCGTTGGGCCAGCTCCCTCGACCTTGACGGCATCTGCACCAGCCTCCTTGACGAAGCGACCGGCCGCAAGGATTGCGTCGCGATCCGAGGGCTGAAAACTCATAAACGGAAGGTCAGCAACGACCAGCGGCGCGCGATCGGCCTTGCTGGAACCGCGCGTCGTAGCGGCCGTCAGCACGATCATCTCATCGACGGTGATCGGCATCGTGGAGTCGTGGCCGAGCATTGTCATGGCCGCGCTATCGCCGACGAGAATCACGTCGACGCCGGCCTCGGCTGCTGCCTGGCCGCTGGGTGCGTCGTACGCCGTGATCATCACGATCGGAATGCCCGTCTCTTTCTGCGCGACGAGATCGGGCAAGGCCACCTTGCCGGGTGCTGGTGTTGCGGGGGCGGGAC
>JAEMTW010000145.1 GCA_016462095.1 Thermoleophilia bacterium | reverse complement strand
GCCCTGAGCCAGAAACGCGATTGCTCCGATTGCGACCACGGTCGCACCGACCTCGTCGCCCGCGCGAGGGTGACGCACACCCGCGACTGCCATCACGACCAGCGCAATACCACCGACGATAAAGGGCACGCCGCCAGCGAGACCGGTCCCAGAGAGTGCCTCCAGCAGCGTGTTATGTGCCGAATCGGTGACGTACGTTGGGTTTTGCGTAATCTGCTCGAGCAGGCGAAAGGTGCCAGCCCCCCAGCCATTCCACGGCTCAGCGCGGAAGCCATCCCACGCGGTTGCCCACCAGTGGTCGCGGAGATTCGAGCCGATGCCAACGCGAACACCAGCTTGGCCAACGGGGCCCGTAAAGCCAGCGCGAATCGCACTGACTGCTCCACTCGGGCCGCCTGTCCGGACAACAAACCCGATCACCAAGACGATCACGCCGCCAAGTGCGATCAGCAGCGTGCGGCGTGAGGCGCGGCGACGATCACCAGCGGGCTCGGCACCGGGCAACACACGCACGGCCACGACAGCGATCGCGGCACCGAGTAGCGCCGAGCCGACCAGCGCGTAGATCAGACCCCAGCCAGCAGGAAGCACGCTCTGCTCGGGTGACGTAAAGGCCGTCCACGTGGCGATCTTGAACCCACCAATGACGGCTGGCACGACGGCGAGCAGACCGATTAGCCGCATTCGGGGGGCGGTAGGGAGCACGAGCAGCAGCGCGATGACCCCAACCAGAGCCAGACCAAGTCCAGAGCGCGACGATGTCAATACCAGCGCGAGCATGTTGAGCGAGGCGATCGCCCCACCGGCGGCGCGGTAGCGGCGATCACGATGCGCGCAGAGGGCCAGGCCACCAAAGAGGCCGGTCAGCGCCAGGATCGCGAGGGCATTCGGGAGCGTCAACGTGCCGGAAAGACGGGGGCTCAACTGCACGCCCGTCGTGGCGGGGAAGGAACGCGCCACGAGCGCCCAGGTGCTGGCGACTGTGGCGATGGCGGTTAGGCCGGTCGCAAAGACGACGCCTGGCCGGCGCAGCGCTGGCCCAAGGAGCACGCCGAGCGCGAGTGCGCCGAGATAGCCGGCAGAGAGGATGCCCGTCCCCACCGAGTCGTTTGCGGACAGCGACCAGAGGCTCGAGAGCGCTGCGACGAGCGCGAAGATTGTCAGGCCTGCTGCTGCGATCAGCGTTGGACGACTGGGCAGCACGAACGGCCACCAGCCGACTGCGATCAGACCAAGCACGATGCCAGCGGGGATGGTCGTGCCGGCGGCAATCAGGCTCGCGGCGCCTGGCGCGATACCGCCCGCAGCGAACAGGATGCCCCAGATCGCGAGTACGACGCCGGGGACGGCGAGCAGCACTGCGGCGGTCGAACTGAAGCGGGGAAGCGGTTGCACGAGTCCGATAGTAGGCGGCTTTATGGCCGCGGACGCCGACTTAGTGGCTTAGCGGGTCGGCGACGATCAACAGCAGCCGCGCGCCGCCGAGCTGATCTTTGCGCACTCCGTCGAGTGGCTGTGCAACCGCACCCTGCAGATCGAGGCTCTTGATCAAGGCTCCCGCCGCCGACTTTCCGGCCGGATCACTGGTCTGGTACATCACGTACGTCTTCATGTAGCTGTGGTCGGGAGCGTCGCTGACGGCGGCGATCGGATAGTGCTTGATCATCAGCTGTCGTGCAGCCTCCGCGGCAACGCCATCGGCACCGAGGCCATTCCAGACGATGACGGGAGTCTTCTCGACGGGTGGTGCGGGTACGACGATCTCGGCGGCGACTTCGGCCGGACCACCCTTCGCACTCGTCAGAGACCCGACCAGGGCGGTGCCACCCCAGAGCGCGGCGACGGCAACGAGTGCCACGGCTGCGAGGATGCCCCAGACGGCGAAGCGCTCAATAACGCGCCGCCGACGGACGGCGACCCACGTGCCAGTATCAAGAAGGAAGTGATGCTCTACTGCAGCCATTGCCCGCAGGTTCGTCACAGGCCTAGGCCTTCCTGCCAAGAGACGCCCCAATCTGGGCGTCGCAGTAACCTTGTTACATGTTCGTGAGCCTCGAAGGGCCCGACGGGGTCGGCAAGTCGACGCAGGTGGCGCTGTTGGCCGACCGTTTGCGCGCTGTAGGGCTCGAGGTCGTGCAGTGTCGCGAGCCGGGGGGCACCGAGCTAGGCGAACGTATTCGCGCCCTGCTGCTCGATCCACAGGTCGAGTTGAGCGACCGCGCGGAGGCCCTGCTATTCGCGGCTGCGCGGGCCGAGATTGTGGAACAGGTGATCACCACGGCGCTCGCTCGTGGGGCCTGGGTCGTCTGCGATCGGTTTATCGACAGCTCGCTGGTCTATCAGGGCGTCGGTCGTGGTCTGGGCATCGAGGAGGTTCGGGACGTCTCGCTGTTTGCCACCGGTGGTCTCTTGCCGGCGCGCACGATCGTGCTGCACGGCGTGGCTCGACGCGACGCGGTGCCCGATCGGATGGAGTCGGCAGGCGAAGAGTTTCGTGCGCGCGTCGAGCAGGGCTTTCTTCAGCTCGGCGAGCTCGACCCGGCTCGCGTGCGCCTCGTCGACGCGCAGGGTTCGGAGGCCGAGGTCGCTGAACGCATTTGGAGTGCCCTCGAGGGAGTGCGACCATGACGATCTCGCTGCCCGGCCAGCCGCGTGCTGAGGTGCTCTTGCGAGCGGCGGTTGCCGAGCCGGCTCACGCCTATCTCTTGCACGGGCCGCCGGGCACCGGTAAGCACGATGCCTCGCGGGCCTTTGCAGCACTGCTGCTTGGCTGTGATGTGCGCCGAGTGGTTCCGGGCAGTCATCCCGACTTGGCGATGATCGAGCCGGAGGGCGAGGCGCTGCTGGTCGATCAGATTCACGAGCTAGCGGGCGCCTTGCGCTATCGACCGCAGGAGGCAGTGCGTCGCGTCGGCATCGTCGACGAGGCCGACCGGCTCAATCGCGATGCCGCCAATGCCTTCTTGAAGACGCTCGAGGAACCACCGGGTGACGTCGTATTGATCCTCGTCGCCGAGGACTTCTCACGCGTCTTGCCAACGGTCCGTTCGCGTTGCCAGCCAATTGCCTTTCCCCCACTGTCGGCCAGCGCACTCGCGGCCCGGCTCGAGGCCGACGGCGTGGTGGCCGAATTGGCGGCCGACTTGGGTGGGCGCGCCCGCGGCGATCTCGACTTTGCGCGCCGTCTCGCAACCGATCCTGCGGCCCGGCAGTGGATCGGAGAGGTTGAGGCGCGAGTGGCGCAGGCACTCTCGGCTGGCCTGGACCAAGAGGACGCTGCGGTGCAGGCGACCTTCGCGGGAGTTAAGGCCGTTGGTGATCGTGCTCAACAAGACGCCGAGGCAGATACCGCCGCTGCGTTGGAACGCCTCGAGAAGTTGCCGTCGTCGCGCGAGCTCGACCGCGAACGTAAACGACTCGAGACGTCGGGTAAGACCACGGCCACCCGGCGCCGCCGTCGTGCCGAGACCGACATGATGCGTGCCGTGATTGCCACGGTTCAGCTCGTATTGCGCGATGTGCTCTGTGTGCAGGCAGGCGCGCCGAATCGCGTGGTGTCGTCGATCGATCCGGCCACGCTGGCGGCGATCGCAGAGACGGTTTCGCGGGCCCGCCTCGAGCGCGGCATTGTGGAAGTCGACCAGGTGCGGATTGCCTTGGGACAGCCGATCAACGTGTCGCTCGCTCTGGCCGCTGTCTTCGCCCGCGTCCGGATGGTGCGTCGACGCGAGGCGGTGGTCGCATGATGATGGTGGGCGTGGTGTTCCAGTCCGGCGGCGCGGTCGAGCTGCACGATCCCAATGATGTCGAGTTGCTTTGGAACGATCGCGTCATCTGCGAGACAGCGCGTGGCGAGGACTACGGACGCGTTGTGCAACCCGAGCACGAATCGACAGGCAAGCTGCCCGACCGCGTGTTTCGCGTCTTACGCAAGGCGACCCCGGAGGACGATGTGCGGCGTCGTCAGCAGCGCGAGCAGGCATCCGAGGTGCGTCGGGTGTTCCGTCGTGCCGTCGTGGCGCGTCACACCGGCGTCAAGGTCCATGGTGCCGAGATGCCGTTTGATGGACGCCGCGTGGTCGTTGGTTACACGTCGGAGGACCGCGTCGATCTCAGTCCGATTGCCCAGGATGTGGGTCGGCAACTAAGCCTCCGTGTTGAGGCCCGCCAGTTGGGTCCACGCGATGGCGCGCGCATCACGGGAGGCTATGGCCTGTGTGGCGACGTGCTCTGCTGCACGCGCTTTCCTGCCCACGAGCAGCGCATCACGTTGCGGATGGCGAAGGATCAGGAACTGCCGGTCAATCCTGGCCGGGTGACGGGTCTCTGTGGGCGGCTGCGCTGTTGTCTCGCCTTCGAACATCCGGTCTACAAGAGTTTTCGCGACCGTGCTCCTGCCATCGGTCGTACGGTCGATACACCAGAGGGGCGGGGAGTCGTTCGCTCGCTGCAGGTTCCGGCAGACGCTGTCTTGGTGCGCCTCGACGATGATCGCGAGGTCTCCGTGCGGCTTGACGATCTTGCCGAGGTCGCGCGCGGCTAAGTCGTGGACTACCGGGTGCTCGTGGTCTCGCCTAGAGTTTGAGTGCATTTCCTAGGAGGTCTGATGGGCGCTATCGCTGTTGGTGTAGACGGTTCGGATCGTTCGATTCCCGCGCTCGAGTGGGCGGCGAAAGAGGCGGCGGCGCATGGTCATGTGTTGCGCGTCTATACCGCTTGGTCGATTCCTGTCACCGCGCTTAGCCCAGGCGGCCTACCGGCGCCCTATCCAATCGACGAACTCGAGTCGGATGGTCGTGCCGCGCAAGAGGCAGCGATCGCGAAGGCAGATATGCCTGCCGGTCTGGTGATCGAGCACCATGTCGTCGAAGGTGGCCCACGCGCCGTGCTGCTCGATGCGGCGAAGACGGCGGATCTGCTCGTGATCGGCTCGCGTGGACACGGTGGCTTTGCGGGCCTCTTGCTCGGATCGGTCGGCAACCAGATCACGGGTCATACGGACTGTCCCGTAGTGGTCGTACCAACCGCGCATCATTAGCCAAATGTCCAGAAGGGGTCAGACCCCTTCTGGACATTGGTTAG
>JAEMTW010000144.1 GCA_016462095.1 Thermoleophilia bacterium | reverse complement strand
ATGTGACATGACCGCGCTTCTTGCTCCACTAGACAGCTGCCACATGTCACATAAGGGTCTGACCCCTTTGTGACATCCGCACAACAAGTAACCCTCGCTTAGTTTGGGTCGCGCGGCAAAAGTGCAGGCATGATGAGGGGAACGTATTGATGGATAACGCCACGCTGCTTTGGATTGCTCTGCCCGTCGTCGTACTCACGGCGCTCGTTCTCGATCTGTTCGTCTTCCACAAGAGCGACAAGGAAATCCCCACGCGAGAGGCGTTCATCTGGACCGGCATCTGGGGTGGGATCGGTCTCGCCTTCGGCGTCGCCATCTGGGTGATGCTCGGACCGACCGTCGGCACGGAGTTCTTTACGGGGTACCTCGTCGAGTACAGCCTCTCGATTGATAACGTCGCCGTTTTCGCGATCCTCTTTGCAGCGCTTGCTGTACCAAATGAGCTCCGCTATCGCGCCTTGTTCTGGGGCGTCATCATGGCGATCCTCCTGCGCGGCATCCTGATTGCCGTCGGTGGCGCGCTCCTCGAGGCGTTTTGGTGGATGCCGTTCATCTTCGGTACCTTCCTGATCATCACCGGCATCCGCATGGCGCGGCATACGGACACGACTGAGCACCCTGCGGATAGCCGCATCCTCACGCTGGTGCGCCGCGTGCTCCCGCTAACCGAAGATTTCCGTGGCTCGTCGATGACCGTCAAGGAGCATGGCCGGCGCCTCTTCACACCGCTCTTCGTCGCCTTCGTGGCGCTCGCGTTCTTCGACCTGATGTTCGCCGTCGACTCGGTGCCGGCGATCTACGCAATCACGGACGACCCCTTCATCGTGCTTGCTGCGAACGCCTTTGCGTTGCTCGGGCTACGAACGCTCTACTTCGCCATCGCTACCTCGCTCGAGCGCTTTATCTATCTTCAGCCGACGTTGGCAATCGTGCTGGGCTGGGTAGGTTTCAAGATGATCATCTCGCACTGGTACCACATGCCACCGCTGATCAGCCTTGCCGTGATTCTCACGATCCTAGCTATCGGCATCCTCGCCAGCGTCCGCGCAAACCGGAAGGCCGAAGCCACCAGAGCCTAAGCGTCTGCTCCGCGACGAACAGGCGGCTAGGCCTGATCGTGCGGTCGATGCCGGCGCCCGCGAGATCGCACTCAGTGCCGATCTCGAAGTGATCGCCCCGCGCGTTGCGATTACTGCAGCCAACGCCCTCGTGCGATAGCGTTCCTCTGTGACCCGCCGCCCCCGCATCGGAATCACCCTCGAGCTCGCCGACCCGATGCTAATCCCCGTCGAGCGCAATCTGCGCACGCCGATGGCCGAGGCCGGTGCGATCGTGATTGCAATCCCCCGTGACACGCCAGTTGACGACATTCCCGACCTCTTGGACGACCTCGATGGCGTGCTCATCTCCGGTGGCCAAGATGTCGATCCGGCCCACTACGGCGAGGAGCGCCATTCCTCCGTCGACACCGTGCCAGCCGAGCACGATGCCTTCGAACTACGACTCGCCCGGACTGCGCTCGAGCAGGGCATCCCGATCCTCGGGATCTGCCGTGGCAGCCAGGTCTTGGCCGTCGCCGATGGTGGCGCTCTCACTCAGGATGTCCCGAGCATGCACCCGGATGCCCAGCGCCACATGGTTGACTGGGCCACCCACGCCGAGGCCGAGCCTGGCGACCACTGGCACACGATCGACGTCGAGCCAACGAGCCGCCTCGCCGCCTGGATCGGCAATGGCGAGCCCCTGATCAACTCCTTCCATCACCAAGCCGTGGCACGTACCGGCGACTACCTCCACCCCGTTGCTCGCGCCGAGGACGGCGTGATCGAGGCCACCGAAAGCGCCCCAGGCGCCCCCTTCGCCGTCGGCCTGCAATGGCACAACGAGTTCATGTGGCAACGCGACGAACGCTGGCTCGGACCGTTCCGCGACTTGGTCGCTGCAGCGCGCAACCGCGCCGCTGAACGCCGCTAGCCGCGCTCGACCTTCGAGCCGCCGACGATGTCTTCGGAGCCGTTGGCCCAGCGCACTAGCGCCTTGTGGCCGCCGTCGTAGTCGGGGCCCCAGACCAGCAGCGTGGCCGGGTCGCCCCAGGCGGTGACGGGCTCGTCGAGCGAGGCGTCCTCACCGCGGAAGTAGCGGACGAACGGGTTCGCTGCTCGCTCGGCGCCAATCGTCGTTGCGAGCGTGTGGCCCGGGTGCACGACGACCGTGTCGTCGAGGTCGAGCAGACGACCCAGCGAGGCCTGCAGGTCGGCGAGATCCGTATGGCCCGGGGCGCGCGTACCGCCGACGGTGCCATTGAAGAGCACGTCGCCGGTGAAGACATCGGTGCCCTCGATCAGAAACGAGAGGTGGCCGCCGGCATGGCCCGGCGTCGGGATCGCCTGAACCTGCAGACCCGCCAGCTCGAACGCGCCGTCCTCGGCAAGCGTGTGGGCGATTTCGCCGGTGAAGTGACCGTCCTCGCCGATCAATTCGATCGCGCGGGCACTCGCGGCAACATCGACGCCGTACTGCTCCAGCACCTCATCGAGTCCGTAGATGTGGTCGACGTGATGGTGCGTGAGAATGACACCCTCGATCGTCAACTCGTTCTCGGCGACGAAAGCATGCAGGTCGTCATGGGCGCCATTGCAATCGATCCAAATCGCAGGGCCACCCCGCTCCTTGGCGACGACATACGCGTCGGCCATCCACTGCGGGTCTTGGGTGTGATGAATCAGCATGCGAGCTCCTACGAGAAACGATTAGTAATTGGCATTCGACGATCACGACCAAACGCGATCGGGTGAACCTTCAACCCCGGCGCCGACTGGCGCCGCTTGTACTCCGCACGATCAACCAGGCCAGCAATCCGCGTCGCAGTCGCCAGGTCGACCAGACCGGCCGCTGCAATTTCGGCCGGAGACAGGCGCTCCTCGATGTACGCATGCAAGACCGGATCGAGCACGTCGTACGGCGGCAACGACTGGTCGTCGCGCTGGTCGTCACGCAACTCTGCCGTCGGCGGACGCTCGATCGTCGAGACCGGAATCACCTCACGCCCTGCCACCGCGTTGACGTGCCGCGACAACGCATGCACCAACGTCTTCGGCACATCCTTGATCGGTGCGAAACCACCGACCGAGTCGCCATAGAGTGTCGAATAGCCCGTCGCGACCTCGCTCTTATTACCCGTCGTCAACACCAACCAACCATGCTGATTCGAGAGCCCCATCAAGAGCACACCACGGATCCGAGCCTGCAGATTCTCTGCCGCCAAGCCCTCCAGCTCGGGCAACGACTCGTGGAAATTGAGACGCAAATCTTCGATCGGCAACTCGCGAAAATCGATCCCGAGGTTCTCGGCCACAACCTGCGCATCCGACCGCGTCTCCGCGACGTTAAACCTCGTCGGCATCGACACGCCATGCACACGCTCGGGGCCTAACGCCGCCACACTCAACGCAGCGACAAGCGCCGAATCAATGCCACCCGAGACGCCGAGCAGCACACCATTGAAACCATTCTTCTCGACGTAGTCGCGTAGCCCCAGCGTCAATGCGGCCCACAGCTCGGCAGACTGATCTGCCGGCAAGGGCGCAATCGCGGGCTCGTGAGGCGTCGTGGGTGTGTGCACCGCGATCTCCGCGGCCGGGGCCAGCGTTGAGGCCGCCGCTGGCGCGAGCTCGATGTCGCAGATGACGAGATCTTCCTCGCAGTACGCACCCCGCGCGATCAACGCGCCAGCCGCATCAAGGACGAGGCTGCGGCCATCGAAGGCCAGCTCGTCCTGCCCGCCGACGAGGTTTGCGTAGGCAACGGCGCAGCCATGCTCGCGTGCGAAGGTAGCGAGCAGTGCGTCGCGCTGCTGCCCCTTGCCGAGGTGGTACGGGGAAGCCGAGAGATTGATCACGAGCGAGGCGCCGGCCCGGGCGGCCTCATCGGCAGGGCCTTCCGCCACCCAGATGTCCTCGCAAATCGTGATGCCAACCAGGCTGTCACCGACGCGAATCAGGAGCGGGCCATCGCCAGCCAGAAACGTGCGCTGCTCATCGAAGACGCTGTAGTTCGGCAGGGCCATCTTGTCGTAGCGCGCCACCACTCGACCACCATCGAGCAGGACAGCGGCATTGCGGATGCCAGCGCCATCGCGCCATGGCACACCGACCAACACGGGCAGCGGCAGCTTCGTCGCCAACTCCTCAACCGTGGCCTGACACGCGGCCACGAAGGCGGGTCGCAAGACGAGGTCTTCCGGCGGATAGCCGCTGATCACGAGCTCGGGTGTGACCAACAGGTCTGCACCCTGTTCGGCGGCACGGGCAGCCGCCGCGGCAACCAAGGCCGCGTTGCCGGCGAGGTCGCCGACGGTTGGATCGAGTTGGGCGAGCGCGATGCGCACAGGCGCAGTCTATTGCGCTTCGGTTGCGCGTCCAGCCGCCTGCGACAGCGCGACCGAGACAGCGGCGTCGAGGGCGATGGAACCATGCACACACGCGGCCTCGGGCGTACGCGAGCGATCGCCATCGATGCAGTGCAGAACAGCGACCACACGCTCGCGTGGAGTGTTGAGCCGCTCGGCGGCCCGCTCGATGCGTCGAACCGACAAATGAGGGATCCCGAGCAGACGACCCTCTTCGGCCTGCTGCAGGACGGGGCCCTGGACGAAAGCGTCGGCCGCACCAACGGCGAACAACAGGCTCGCAGCCGAAACGACCGACTCGTCGAGGCGGGGGTGCAAAAGCCAGAGCTCGCGGGCTGCGGTGGCGACGGCAACCGTGTGCTGGAGCGCGCCACCCGCGTAGGCGTGGTGTTGCTCAACACTCATTGGGGCAGAGCGAAAGCGCACCCGGAACTCGCCATCGTTGAGGACGGCCCGCGTCAGATCGCGCAGTGCCGGATCGGCAATGTCTTCGGCGAGAAACTCGAGAAAGCCTTCGAGGTCGTCGACGTCGCGCCGCGCGCCGGGTGTAAATTCGAGTGCGTCGGCTGGCACGTCGACCTGCTCGATCGAACGAACGACGATCTGTGGTCGTCCGCGATACTCCTCGACGCTGCCGAGCACGCGAATGACGTCGCCGGCTGCGAAACGCCCATCGAGAATCGGCGCATCGTCGAAGATCGTCGCGCGCACGCGCCCTGTCT
>JAEMTW010000143.1 GCA_016462095.1 Thermoleophilia bacterium | reverse complement strand
AACACGATCCTCGCCGACAAGCTGACACCGTTCCAGCTCGGCACCCTGATCGCGCTCTACGAACACAGCGTGTTTACGCAAGGCGTGATCTGGGGCATCGACTCGTTTGACCAATGGGGCGTCGAACTCGGCAAGGCACTCGCCGTGGCGATCATCCCCGAGCTCGAAAGCGAAGCCGAACCCGATCTGAAGCACGACTCGTCCACCAACGCACTAATTCGCCGCTACCGCGCACTCAAGCGCGGCTAAGGCAAGGAGACTCCCATGGCTACTGAACACCCAATGCAGCTCGGCATGATCGGCCTCGGTCGGATGGGCGCCAACCTCGTCCGTCGCCTGATGCGCGATGGCCATACCTGCGTCGTCTTCGACGTCAATGAGACAGCCGTCAAGGAGCTTGAGGCCGAAGGTGCGATTGGCGCCTCCTCGATTGCCGACCTCGTGTCCAAGATGGAGCGCCCACGCAACGTCTGGATCATGGTGCCTGCCGCGATTGTGCAGAAGATGGTCGACGAGCTGAAGACCGTCCTCGAGAACGACGACACGATTATCGACGGTGGCAACTCGTACTACCGCGACGACATTAAGCACGCCAAAGAGTTAGCAGCCCAGGGCATCCACTTTGTCGACTGCGGCACGTCGGGTGGCGTCTGGGGTCTCGACCGTGGCTACAGCCTGATGATCGGCGGCGAGGACAAAGCCGTGCAGCGTCTCGACGCCATCTGGAAGACAATCGCACCGGGCGAGGGCTCTGCCGAGCCGACGCCGGGCCGCAAGCCTGGTGGCACCGCCCACGAGGGCTACCTCCACTGTGGTCCGAGCGGTGCGGGCCACTTCGTCAAGATGGTCCACAACGGCATTGAATACGGCATGATGGCCGCGATCGCTGAGGGTCTCTCGATCATCAAGCACGCCGATGCCGGCAAGCACCAGCAAGAGGTCGATGCCGAGACGACGCCGCTGCGCGATCCCGAGTACTACCAGTACGAGATCGACGTGGCTGAGGTCGCTGAGGTCTGGCGCCGCGGCTCCGTCGTTGGCTCGTGGCTCGTCGATCTGACGGCGGCCGCGCTCTCGAAGGATCCGAATCTGGATGCCTTCGACGGTCGCGTCTCGGACTCCGGCGAGGGTCGCTGGACCACGATCGCTGCGATTGAGGAGGGCGTCCCAGCCCCCGTCATCACCGCGTCGCTGCTTGAGCGCTTCGAGTCGCGTGGCCTTGGCCAGTTCTCCGGCAAGGTGCAGTCGGCGATGCGCAGCGAGTTTGGTGGGCACGACGAGAAGAAGGCGTAGTGCAGCACGAGCTGATTGTGTTGCCCGACGCGGCAGCCGTCGCGCACGCTGCAGCCGAGCGCGTTGCCAAGGAGGCCCGCGCCGCTGTGGCCGCGCGTGGCGTCTTCTCGCTGGCGGTCAGCGGTGGGCGTTCGCCGTGGGCGATGTTCGCAGACCTCGCCGAGCTGACGATGCCGTGGGAGTCCGTCGAGCTGTACCAAGTCGATGAGCGCATCGCCCCCGAGGGCGACCAGGCCCGTAACCTCACGCATCTGCGCGAGAGCATTGGCCCGCAGCTGCCCGTGGTGATCCACCCGATGCCAGTCAATGCCGATGATCTCGAAGCGGCCGCGGCGGACTATGCCGGCGACCTGCCCGCCACGATCGACGTGATCCACCTCGGCCTTGGCCCCGACGGGCACACCGCCTCGCTCGTCCCGGGCGACGCCGTCCTCGACGTGCACGATCGCATGGTCGCGGTTACGACAAGCGAGTATCAGGGCACGCACCGGATGACGCTGACGTACCCCGAGCTCGGCCGCTCGCGCCTGCTGCTCTGGCTGATCACCGGCGAGGATAAGCGTGAGCCACTCCAGCAGTTGCTCGCTGGCGACCACTCGATCCCTGCTGGCCGCGTCACTGCACCCCGCTCCGTGATCATCGCGGACGCGGCTGCGGCGAACGTCTAGCGGGGGAGGACACCACATCCGCGCGGTTGTAGTGTCCGCTAGCGGGTCATTCGCTGAGGCTGGGGGGACATGACAAACCGGGGTTTGTGGTGTCCCCTCCACAACGACGGCGTGAACTTAGGTGACGCAGCTATCAAGGGGGACACCACAAACCCCGGTTTGTCATGTCCCCCCAGCAGACGCCGCTTCTCCCACCCCCGGACACCACATCCGCGCGGATGTGGTGTCCTCCCCCGCTACCGTGCACGTATGAGCCAAGACACAGAGAAGAAGGTCGCGGCCGAGGCCGCAGCATTGCTCGTCGAAGACGGCATGCGCGTCGGGCTTGGGACCGGCTCGACGGTGGCCTTCCTGCTGCCGGCAATCGCTGCGCGCAAACTCGACATTCGCTGTGTCGCTACCTCGGTGCAGACCGAGGAGGCCGCTCGAGCGCTCGGGCTGACGGTCGAGAACGCCGCCGAGGTTGATCGGCTCGATCTCGCGATTGACGGTGCCGATCAGATCGCCCCCGACTTCTGGCTCGTCAAGGGTGGTGGTGCTGCACACACGCGCGAGAAGATCGTCGCCGCCATGGCCGAGCGCTTCGTCGTGATTGCCGACTCCAGCAAGCTGGTGCCGCGGCTCCACGCCCCGATCCCGCTCGAGCTGCTCCAGTTTGGCTTGCAGAGCACGCTACGACTGCTGCAAAGCGTAACGCTGCGCGATGTCCCACCGAGCCCTGATGGCAACGTGATCGCCGACTACTCGGGCGCCATTGGTGGGCCCGATGCCCTCGAGGCCTGGCTCAGTAGCGTGCCGGGTGTCGTCGCACACGGTCTCTTTCAGCCAGCGCTCGTGGCCGAGGTGATCGTTGGACGCGGCAAGAAGGCCGAGTCCCTCAAGCGCGCGTTCTAGCGCCCGAGCCTCGGACCGCGCTCGTCGTGGTCGAGATCGAACGCACCAGACTGCGCGTCGAGGTCGACATCAAAGTCGGTGACCACGCCGGCGATCGTGGCGTAGAGGCCGACGACGAGATGGAGTTCGACGAGCTCGCGGGGGCTCAGCACGCGCTCGAGTCCGTCAAAGATTGCGTCGTCGGAGCGCCGGTGGGCGAGGATGTGAGGCACGGCATCGAGCACGAGCTGGTCCGCCTCGTTGAATTCCCCGAGCGCGAGCTGGTCAACGTCGATCGCGTTGATCTCCTGCTCCGTGATACCCACCATCCGCGCGACCTCAATGTGGTGCATCCATTCGTACGCCGAATCGACCAGGCGCGCCGTGCGCAGAATCGCCAGTTCGCGGTGTCGCTGCGAGAGGCTGGCGTCGTTCCAGAGGCTCGCAGCCAGCGCCATCAAGGGTGGGAAGGCAGCATCCGCATGCGCAAGCGTGCGAAAGACGTTGTTGGACGGCAGCTGCTCGAGCGATGTGCGAGTGCTGGGCGAGAGACTGTGCGGCTGAGGATCTGGTGTGCGCGTCATCGGTACGGGGATGGTGGCAGAGACTGTGGCGATGTCGATCAGCCCCTCTGCAGTTCCTTACGTTATTGGTAACGTAAGGAATATGGAAAAGAACATCCCCGTCGGCCGACTCGCTCGCGTCACCAGCAAAGGCCAGATCACTGTGCCTAAGGCAGTCCGGATCGCGCTCGGCGCAGAGCCAGGCGACACGCTCTTTTTTTCGATTGCGGGCGACCAGGTGCTCGTCCACCGGCTCAAGCGAAACGACGAGCTACCCCCACTCGAGATCCCTGCTCACCTACGCGACAAGACGATGCAAGAGATTCGGGACGGCACGGTAGAGAACGATGCTGCGCGGGGAGTGCAGGGGTGGGAGTAATCGCGCATGTCGATACCAATGTCTTGCTCCGCTACATCGTTCGCGATGGCCCAGCACAGACAGCCGCCGCAACTGCGCTCCTCGAGTCCTCGGCAACGTTGGTGCTCACGCCCGTCACGTTTGCCGAGGTTGCCCACACGCTGCGCTCCTTCTATGGCCTCAGCCGCGAGGACATTATCGAGCGCCTCGGGATGCTCCTAGCGCTGCCCTCACTCTCGAACAGCGGCGATCTACTCGGGGCTGCGCTCGACATCCACAGCACCCATCGCGTGGCGCTACCCGATGCACTGCTCGCAGCGCAGGCGATCCATTCGGGAGCTCCTCGCGTCTGTTCGTTCGACCGCGGCTTCGATCGAATTCCCGGTGTCGAACGCGTCGCCCCCTAGGTACGGCACACTTCCCTCGTACCCCGGAGGAGAAACCCATGGCAGAGCAAATGATTCGTATTACAAGTGGAGACACCGTCTTTCTGGCGCGCCTCGAGACGGCGCTGGCCCCGAAGACCTGTGAGGCATTTCTGACGATGCTGCCTTACGAGAACAAGATGATCCACGTGCGCTGGAGCGGCGAGTCGTGCTGGATCCCGCTCGGCGACTTCGACCTCGGCGTGCCGTTCGAGGACGCTACCTGCCATCCCGCTCCCGGCGAGATCCTCTGGTATCCCGGCGGCATCTCCGAGTGCGAGCTGCTGTTCCCGTATGGCCCTTGCAGCTTCTCGTCGAAGGCTGGACCGTTGGCAGGCAACCACTTCTTGACGATCGTTGAAGGCAAGGAGAACCTCCACGCCCTCGGTGCCAGCACGCTGCAGGTCGGCGCGCAGCCGATCCGCTTCGAACTGGCCTAGGCCTGCGCTACTAGGGGGGACATGACAACCGCGCGGATGTGGTGTCCTCCCCTCAGTAACGGTGGAACAAGGCGCACGATTGTGGGTGGGAGGACACCACATCCGCGCGGTTGTCATGTCCCCCCTTAGTGCGGAGCGGCTGGAACCCGGCCGGCCAGCTTGATCACAAACAGCTGTGGCCAGAGCTTGCCGGTCACGACCATGTGGTTCGTAATCGGGTCGCGAGCGATGCCGTTGAGGACCTCGCCGGGAGCCGAGAGGCGCTGGCGTAGTCGCGCCATATTGAGCCAGGCTCGCACCTTGCCGGTCGCTGGATCGATCAACGCAATGCGATCGGAGCCCCAGACGTTTGCCCAGATGATGCCGTCGCGATACTCGAGCTCGTTGAGGTCGTAGATCGCAGCCCCCTCGTCCGTCACCTTGACGGTCTTCGTGACGCGCAGGGTCGCCGGGTCGAGCCAGCGCAACGTTGCCGAGCCATCGCTGGCGATCAGCTGCCGACCATTCGTCGTCAACCCCCAGCCTTCGAAGCGGTAGCGCCGCGTGCCA
>JAEMTW010000142.1:1134-5226 GCA_016462095.1 Thermoleophilia bacterium | reverse complement strand
ACGCAGCGCTTCTCGTCGAACGGGACGCCCTCGACGGGTAGACCGCGATAGCCGACGCTGCGCAGCACGAGACCGCAGGGGATGGTCTCCGTCTGATCGGTGGCAACGGCACGGATCGACCCATCATCCGAACGCTCGAGCCGATTGCGCACCATCACGATATCCTCGACCCGCCCGTCGCCGCGAATCTCCAGCGGCGAGAGCAGATAGCGCAAGGTGACTGTGCGGGGCTTGGTGGTGCGAGAGCGCTGGGCGTACTCGAGCACGGTCTCGACGTTGCGTTGATCGGGCTTGCTGGCCACGGCAAAGTCGGCCTGACTGAGCGCGTCGAGCGCAGCCTCGGCCGGGTCGATGATGACGTCCGCGATCTGCAATTCGCCCAGCTCAAGCAGCTCAGGGTTCGTATAGGCGGCCTGTAGCGGACCGCGCCGTCCGGCGATTACGACGTCGCTGATCGTCGACTTTGCGAACTGCTCAATTGCATGATCACCCGTGTCGGTCGGGGCCAGCTCCTCGGGTGCCAAGACCAGCATGCGCGCGACGTCGACGGCGACGTTGCCGTTGCCGATCACGACGGCACGACCAACCTGGAGGTCTGGGTCGAGGTTGTAGAAATCGGGGTGCCCGTTGTACCAGGCAACGAATGCGGTGGCCGGAATCGAGCCAACGAGGTCTTCGCCCGGAATTCCCATGCGGCGGTCGGCCTGCGCTCCATAGGAGTAGATGACGGCGTCGTAGTGCTCCATCAACTGTGCGTGCGAGATGTCGCGGCCAATCTCGACATTGCCGAACATCCGAAAGCCCGGCTTGGCAGCGATCTTCTCGAACACCTTCGAGACGGCCTTGATCTTCGGATGGTCGGGAGCGACGCCGGCGCGGACGAGGCCCCACGGGGTCGGCAGACGATCAAACAGATCAACCTCAATCGCGGCCTCAGCATCAAGCAGGTGCCCGGTGGCGTAGAAGCCAGCCGGACCGGCACCAATCACGGCAATGCGGGCAGGACGAGTTGTCATGCCAGCAAGGTAGCGCGCGCGTCATCACGACGGGGCTAGCCACCCCCGTTCGCTCGGGCAGCAACACGAGGCGTCCACTAGGATCGTCTGGTGCATAGAGGCCGCGTCGCAACTCACATTCTTCGTACTGCGGAAAGTGTCGATTGGGCGGGCGTCCTTTGGGTCGGCCCAATTCGTGCCGGCTGTGTCACTGCCGTCACGTTTGCCGTGGCGATGGGGTATCCCGATGCCGTATTGCCTGTCACGATCGGATCACTGCTCGTCGGGCTCGTCGACACGTCCGGCACGTTTGGCATTCGCTTCCGAGCGATGGCATTGACAGCTCTGATTATCTCGGGCGTTACGGCAATCGCCTTGCTCGTCTCCGACTCGTTGCCGTGGCACCTTGCTGTGGCTGCACTCCTCGCGTTCGCGCTCGGCTACATCGGGATTTCCGGCCCGCGGGCTGGCGTGGCCGGCATGGTCGGGCTCGTCATGTTCGCCGTCTTCAGCGGCACGCCCGAACCAATTGGCGACGTCGTACCAACCACGATTTACGTTGTCATCGGCGCCTCAATTCAGGTCGTCGTGATGTGTCTGCCCACACTTTTTCGCCGGTTGGAGGAGATCCGCTCCGAGGTCTTTCTCGCCTACCGCGCGCTTGGCTATTCCCTCAAGCGAGATGCGCGGGGGATCCCGGCGCTGACGGCAGCGACACGGATCAACGTGGCGCGCGAGCGCATTCCCTTGAGCGGTGCAGAGGGTGCAACTAGAGCGTGGCTCGAGGAACTCGTCGAGGTGTGCGATCACGCGCGCGTTGGTTTTTTTGCACTAACGGTCGAAGAAAAACTCCACAACAGAGAAGAAAATGTCGCGATGAGTGAGCTTGTAGGCGCGGCCGCAACGCTTTGCCTGCGAATCGCGGCTGCCGCTCACGTGTCATTCCTCCGTCGGCGGGTCGCGCCGGCGTTGGCCGACTTTCAGCGCGTTGCCGACTCGACGGTAGCCAGCCTTCCAGAGCAGTGGCGCCCGATCGTTCTCTCGATTCGCCGCGACCTCGAGCAGGGAGCCGCGCTCGTCCAAGGCCCCTGGCCGATTGGACGCAAGGCCGAGTGCGGGCCGATGCTGCGCATCCCGCACGATGCGTTGGTCGGGCCGCGACGACTCGCCACATTTGGGCGCTCCTTTGTCATTCATGGGGCGCGACTCGCTGTTGCGTTCACGGTGGCCACGCTCATCGCCGAGACAATCTTTCCGCTCCCACACGCCTACTGGCTGCCGATGACGGTGGCCTGGCTGACGAAGCCGGGACTCAACGATTCGGCTGTCCGGCTCGTGCAACGTTTCTTCGGCACGGCGGTGGGGGTGACGATCGTCTCGATTGTCTTGTCACTCGTCTGGAGTGATCCGTTCGCGATCGTCGTCATCGGCGTTGCGATGGTAGTGATCGTTGCCTTTGCGGTCCCGAATTATCTGATCGCGACCGAGGGCGTGACGGTCTTCGTTCTGACGCTCTTCTACTTCGACGGCAGCCCGCTGGTCGAGACGGTTCCTGCCCGAGTGGTCGCAACGGGCGTTGCTGCTGTGCTGGTGTGGCTGGTGATGGTGTTGTGGCGGCCAGCGGTCGCCGATCGTGTCCTGCTCGACCTCGTTGAGCAGGCCCGCACGCTGCGTCTCTATGCCCTGGCCTGCCGTGGAGGTGACCTCAAAACCACTGAGCTCGCCCGGATTGATGTTGTCCAGGCACGCATCGCGGCCGGTACGGCGATCAATGTGTCAGAAAACGAGTGGGTGCAGCATCGGGTCGATGAGGAGTGTGCCGAGGCGGTTCATCGCGATCTGATTCGGGCCAGCACCATTCCGGTGATCGTCGAGATTGCGGGAGATCCCGAGCTGCGGGCGAGTCTGACGGACGCGGCACTAGAAAATCTCGACGGGCTCACCGAGCGCCTCGTCGCCATGCACGATGCGGGTGGCACGGTGCCGGCTCGTGACGAGGTTGGAGGTGTGGGTGAGGGTCTTTTTGCCCGACACATCGAGGACGCCCACGCACGACTTGATGCGCTGGTGCCTCGGCCTTAAGCAGCGACGCGCAGCGGCTGCACGGCAAAGGCGGGGTCGTACGCGTGCAGCTCTGAGCCATGTGCACGCAGCCAGGCGTGCGCCTCTCGCCAATCGGGGCGAAGCTCTTCGACGGCAGCCCAGAACTTCGATCCATGATCGAGGTGGCGGAGGTGGCAGAGCTCGTGGACGACGACGTAGTCGAGGACATGGAACGGCGCGAGCATCAGTCGCCACGAGAGCGAGACGGTACCGCTGCGGCTACACGAGCCCCAGCGAGAGGTGCCGTCAGCAATCCGAAGCGTCGTCGGGTGCGGCTCGGGCAGGTCGGCGACGAGTGCTGTCGCGACACGGCGCGTCTGTTCGCGGTACCAGCGCTCCACCATCCGGGCCGCGTCTTCGAGGTCGGGCGCAGCCACCAATACAGAGTCGTCGGTGCTCATCACGCGTGAGCGACTGGCCTGACGAAGCGTCAGCGGCAGGGCAGTGCCATGGCGCCAGACAACATCGGCACGTTCGAGACCGAGGTGGCGCTGCTCGAGACGAGCCGACTGGCGGACAATCCATTCGCGGTGTGTCGCGACCAGTTCCCGGCCCGTGCTCTCGCCGCCGCAGGCAGGCAAGACCAGTTCGACACCCGTTCCAGCCTTGGCAACCAAGCGCACTCGGCGCGCGCGTGTAGATCGTCGCACGGGCACGCGCACTCCATCGACGTCGAGAACCTCCACGAACATAGGATCACGACAGCGCCGGACGGAGCGTTGGAATAGCCGAGCTCGCCCCAGGGGTGGTTTGGGGCACTCGCGACCGCTCGCAGGGCGGCCGGCGCTGGCATAGTGCAGACATGACCGACTGGAATACCTGCGACCTCTGCGATGACAATCCTGACGTGATCCGCGTCCCGACACCCGGGTTGCGGCATTTCGGTGGCACGACGCGCTTCACCGGTCCGGTCATGACGGTGCGCTGTGACGCCGACAATACGCGCGTCAAAGAGCTCGTCAACACGCCGGGCGAGGGCCGCGTGCTGGTTGTC
>JAEMTW010000142.1:0-1124 GCA_016462095.1 Thermoleophilia bacterium | reverse complement strand
GTGGTGGTGGCCTCATCACAGCGCTGGTTGGTGACGTCGTTGGTGCCGAAGCCGTTGCCAATGGCTGGGCGGGGATCATCATCGATGGTTGCGTGCGCGACTCTGCCGGTCTCGCCGCGCTACCGCTCGGCGTGATGGCGATTACCACCTGTCCGCAGCGCCCCGCGCGCGTCGGGCAGGGAACAGCGGGCGACGAGCTCGTCTTCCGCGGCGTGCCGTGCCACGTGGGCGACATCGCCTACGCGGACGAGGACGGCGTCGTCCTCATGCCTGCGTCGGCGTAAACGCCTCTACGCGGTGGCGGACACCGCGCGCGCGATCAGCACCGTCAGCATCAGGATCGCGAGCAACACCTGCAGCACCATCACGCTCTTCGCGAGGCGCGAAACCACCGCCTCAGAAGTTGGGCCGTACGTCGAATTGACGTTGAAGGAGATAAACAGGTAGTCGAAGACATCGGGCATCGGCGGCTCCTCGTTGTCGCGAGACGGCCAGACGAAAGCACCGCCAGGCGTTCGAACATCGAGCACGAGGTAGACGACCGAAAAGACCAACACGCTGACGCCGTAGACGGCTGCGACATCCCACAGCGAGCCGAGACCGCCACCGTGGGCCCCGTTCGCCGTGCTCACCATCGAGATGACGTTGGCGACGACCTGCGCCACGGAGAAGGTCAGATAGACAGCCGCGACTCGGAAAATCCACGTCGGATACGGCTTGTAGATGACGAGGATCAGGCTCAGCGTGACGAGGATGAAGAGGGCCGTTCCAACCCATTCGAGGGGGCGTTCCAGAGCTGCGGATTCGCCCGCCAGCACTTTCTCTCGCACGAGATAGCGGCCAAGGGTCGTGTTGAGGATCCAGATGATCGTCGTGGTGAGAATGATCAAGAACCGCCCGTGGCCCTCTGTCAGACGCAGGTGCAGGCGCTCCGCTGGTGCCAATTGCCGTGTTGTGTCCTCAGTCATCGTCGTACCTCTCCTTCGCACCGGCGAACAGACGCCGGTTTGGAGCGGCGAAATGACGTTGCGCGAGCCAGGCTCGGCAACGCATTCCCAACTCCGGACTAAAGTACCCCCAACGGGATTCGAACCCGTGTAGCCGCCGTGAAAGGGCGGTGGCCT
>JAEMTW010000141.1:2450-5252 GCA_016462095.1 Thermoleophilia bacterium | reverse complement strand
CGCGGCGGTGCAGGCGGGTGACTGGTTCTTGGCCGATGAAGCAGCCCTTCTCAAACGACACCGTCGTCTCGACGAGGCCGACCTCCGCCGGCATCCAGCGCTCGTCGACGTCGTGGCCGAGCCGAACCGTGCCAGCCTCGATGCGCAGTGCCTCGATCGCGTCGGGCTCGACCGGCGTTGCTCCCGCCGTGATCGCCGCTGCGACAAGCGCCTCACGCTGAGCGGCCGGCACCAACACATCGACGCGGGGGAGCTCGCCCAGCAGGCCGACGATCCGCACGCCATCCGTTGCGACGCCCTCAGCCTCTGGTCCGATCAACGACACGAGGCTCCAGTCGGTGGTCGCGTCGATCGCGACCTTGGTACCGAGGCGGTAGCGCGTGAGCCCACTCACGAGTGCGTCGATGCCAACCGGGTCGAGCTCGAGCAGGTAGCGCGCTTCGTCGAGCAGGGTGACGCGCGGGTCGGCAAGGACGCGCGCCTTGGGCGTCAGAAACAGCGCCTGGCGGGCTTCGCCAACGACCATCCCACGCAACTCCTGTGAGAGCAGGTTTTGCAGGAACTTTTCGGCATCCACTCCCTCCACCAGCACGAACCCACGCGGGGGCTCGACCACTCCCACCGCGGTACGGAGGGCCTGGAGTTGATCGGCGGGCGAGGGTAGTGGTGTCATCGGTCGACGTTTCGTTGGTGGGATTGGGGTGGATGCCCCACTTTTCCGACAAGGGAAGTACCCTGCATAGGAGAACGAACTGATGGTGCCAACTGATTCCCCGACCGCCGGCGGCGCTATCCACGCCGCACCGCTGCTGCCCGCTGGGCCCCCGCTCTGGACCCGCAACCGTATTGCGATGTTGATCGCCGGCTACCTCGTCGGACTCGGCGGCATGATCCTGATCAAGGGCATCTACCTCTCGCCCGATCGCTACTTTGTGATCCTGCTCGTGCCGGCGCTCGTGCTTGGCGTTGGCAAGGGCTACGTTCGCGACTTTCTGCCTCTGATCATCGGCATCTTTATCTACGAGGAACTGCGCGGCGTGGCGCACATACTCAACCCCGAGCCGTACTACATGCCACACCTCAAGTTCGACGAGATCATCTTCTTTGGGAACAATCTCACGATCGTCTTGCAAGACCTGCTCTGGACCGGTCAAGTCATGTGGTACGACCAGGTTCTGGGCCTCCTCAACCGAGCGCACTTCATCGTGCCGCCCACGCTGTTGCTGCTGATCTGGCTCGAAAATCGTGCGCTTTACTATCGAGCCTTGCTGACAATCGTCGGCTGTTCGATGCTCGGCGCCGTGATCTTCCTGATCTATCCCGCAGCGCCACCGTGGGCGGCTGCGCAGATTGGCCTCCTGCCCGAGATGACAAAGATTGGGTATGCGCAGGCCGATGCGTCGCCGATCAAGGCGAGCAAGTCGCTGATTGAGAGTCTGATGCTGCCAAACCCCTACGCGGCTGTGCCGAGCCTGCACACGGCGTACTCCACCCTCGTCGCGATCTTCGCATTGCGTTGGCATCGGCGCTTCGGCTACGTGATGTGCATTTACCCACTCGCGATGTACTTCTGCATCGTGTACTTCGCAGATCACTACGTTTCCGATATCCTCGTAGGGATCGCGGTCGCGCTGTTCGCTTGGTGGGCCGCAGGGCGCTTGATTGCCCGTCCCGGCCGGCTTCACCGGCTGGCCGGTCCCTTTCCTCCGCCAATCGCCAGCGCACGCTTCGGGAGCACCACGACATGAGCAATAACCACAAGGCCGAAACGCAGGACACCACCGCGCAGGACAAGCGCCCCTCGGCCCAGGTTGCTGTGCGCTGTCCGCTCTGTGGTGCGGATGATTACCGCGTCAAAATTGAGGACACCTTCGGGACGCGTGTGGCCGACCCGCGCGTCCATTACACCTGCACCTCAAGCGCCTTTGGTGAGCACGGCCGCATCGTCGAGTGCCGCTCCTGCCAGCTCGTGTACATGAATCCGCGCCCGCACCACGAGGCCGTCGTCGAGAACTACGGCGACGTCGAGGACCAGGAGTACATCGAGGAGGAGCAGGGTCGCATTGAGACCTTCTCTGAGAGCCTCGCGCAGGTCCAGAAGTTCCGTCGCTCCGGCCATCTGCTCGACGTTGGGTGCCACGTCGGCACGTTCCTCACGCTGGCACAAGACGCTGGCTTTGATGTCGCGGGTGTCGAGCCGTCGCGTTGGGGTGCCGAGATTGCGAACTCGCGCATCAATGGCAACGTGCATTGCGGCGCAATCGAGGACGCGCCGCTGCCCGATGGCGGCTACGACGTGATCACCCTCTGGGATGTGATCGAGCACCTGCCCGACCCGGCACTCGACATTCGTGCGATCCACAGTGCGCTACGTCCTGGCGGCATTTTCGCTATCTCGACGATGGACGTCGAGTCGATCTTCGCGAAGCTGTTTGGCAGGCGGTGGCCCTGGTACATGCAGATGCACCTCGTCTACTTCTCGCGCCAGACGCTCTGCGAGATGCTGCGCCGCGAAGGCTTCGAGATCGCGGAGGTCTCGACGCACGTGCGTCGCGTGCGCCTGACGTACCTCGCTTCGCGCTTCGATGCCTACTCGCCGACCGTCGGCCACGCGATCAACAGCGTGCTCGAGAAGGTTGGCTTGGCCGAGCGCACGGTTGGTGTCAGCTTCGGCGACATCTTTACGGTCATCGCGCGCAAGCCCGAGTCCGCCTAGCGTCGACGATGGCCGTCGTCCCTGCCGACGCGCCGCAGCTCAGCGCTCGTCTCGCTGGGTGGCGCTATCCGCTTGCGATTGGTGCA
>JAEMTW010000141.1:0-2440 GCA_016462095.1 Thermoleophilia bacterium | reverse complement strand
GATTGGGATGCTGTCGCGAGTCCTGACGTTTGTCGTGGTCGGCGCGATTGGGTTGGCGCGTCGCGGACCAGAGGAGAGCGTCAGCACAGCGCTCTTGGCTCGGTTTGGGGCGTGGGATGGCATTTGGTACCAACGCCTGGCGGACTATGGCTACGACCCAACGGTGGCGCACGGTAACGGCGTTGCGTTCTCGCCGCTCTACCCGATGCTTATGCGGTACGTGCATGCGTACCTCTCGATCAGCTACGTCGCAGCGGGTGTATTGATCTCGACGATCTGCTTTTTCGCGGCGCTGATTCTGCTCTACCGACTCGTGGAGAGGCGTTCGGGCACGAGGATTGCGCGGCGTGTCGTGTGGCTGACGGCGTTCTTCCCGACTGCGTACCTGTTCTCGTCCGTCTACACGGAGAGCGTCTACTTGCTGCTCACGGTTGCGACCTTCGCCCTGCTCGAGCGAAGTCGGATCGTTGGCGCGTCACTCGTCGGAGTCTTGGCAGTGCTCACGCGGCCCACCGGCATCATGCTCGTGCCATCGATGGCGATCCGCATTTGGAAGGATCACAATCGGCGCGTTAGTTGGCGACTCACGCTGGTGCTCGCACCACTTTTGTTGCTGCCGATCGTCTACGTGGCGTTCGGGGCCTACCTCTACTACCGCACAGGCGATCCCTTTGCGACCCAGTCGGCCCAGGCATCGGGTTGGGGGCGAGGCATCAATGTGCTGCTCGTGCTCGGTCTACCGATTGCCGTGCTGAGCGGACTGGTGATCGGCACGCACAATCCGTCACGGGTGATGTACATCGCTGACACGCTGTTTGCGATGACGTGGGCCGTGCTCTTGATCGAGGGCACGCTGCGGCGCCGATTGCCGAGCGAGTACTTGTTGTACGGGGCGCTGGCGGTGATCCTGCCGGTGCTTGCGGGCACGTACCTCGCACTGCCGCGCTATGGGATGGGGATCTTCGTGGTGATGTGGCTCGCTGCCATGCATGTTGCAGAGCGCCCAGTCCTCGAACGCGTCCTCTGGTTTGCCATGCCGCTGGCGCTCGTGATTACGGCGATCGTGTCGCTCGGTTTCGATTCGTACACGCCCTGAGCGGGTAGGCTTCCGGCATGTCTGAGCCTCGCTACGGCGTGCAGTCGATGGTCGACCCACTGCGCCGCGTCCTGATTCGCCGCCCCGCCACGACGGGCGATTTTGCTGCCGCCGATTGGCGTCAGCCGGATCCGGCGCGGCTAATCGCAGAGCACGAGGCGTTCGGCGAATTGCTGGAGAGTCTCGGTTGCGAGGTGACGGTTGCCGAGCCTGTTGAGGGCATGGTCGACTCCGTCTACGTCTGCGACCCCGTCTGGACCTGCGGCCAGGGCGCGATTGTGCTGCGCTCCGCCAAGCCGGCGCGCGTCGGTGAGGGCGAAGCGATGGTGGCGCCGCTCGAGGCGGCCGGCGTGCCGATCGCGGGTCGCCTGATAGGCACCGCCACGGCTGATGGTGGCGACATGGTCTGGCTCGACAACGAGACGCTCGCCGTTGCGCGTGGTTATCGCACAAACGCCGAGGCGCACCGTCAGCTCGACGAGATCCTCGCTGCCGAGGGAGCACGCACGCTGCGCTTCGACCTACCGCACGATCGCGGCGCCGCACACGTGCTGCACCTGATGAGCTTTATCTCGCCCGTCACGCACAATCTGGCCGTCGTCTTCGAGCCACTCGCGCCGGTCACTCTGATGCAAGAGCTGCAGGAGCGCGGCATCGGGATCATTCCGCTGGGCGAGGACGAGTATCACTCGATGGGGTGCAACATTCTCGCCACGGCACCAGGTGTCGTCGTCGTCCTCGATGGCAATCCCAACGTGCGACGCGCGATGGAGGCCAAGGGCATCGAGGTGCACGCCTACCAGGGCGGCGACGTTTCGCTGAAGGGCGATGGCGGCCCGACGTGTCTAACGCGCGAGCTGCTCCGCCGGGCGTGAGTTCGCTTCGACAGCGGCTGGTCGAGCGCATTCGCGCCGAGGGGCCACTGACGTTCGCGCAGTACATGGAGGCCGCGCTGTTCGACTCCGAGGCGGGGTTCTACACGCGCGGGCCGGGCATTGGTCAGGGCGGCCACTTTGCCACCTCGGCTGAGGCGCATCCGGCCTTTGCCGAGGCGATCACGGCTGAGGCCCACGCGACGTGGCTCGAGCTGGGCCAGCCGACAGACTTTCGTGTCACCGAGGCAGGCCCTGGCACGGGCGGTCTTGCACGGCGGGTCAGTGAGGGGCTGACGGCGCTCGGCGTCGGGCACGAGCTGGTGCTGATCGAGCGCAGCACGGGTCTGACCGATCGTCAGCGCACGACCTTGAAGGGACTGTCGGTGCGTTGGGTTGAGCATCCCGCAGCACTCTCGCCAGCACCTGGCTTTCTCTACGGCAACGAGATCCTCGACGCCCTACCCGTTCG
>JAEMTW010000323.1 GCA_016462095.1 Thermoleophilia bacterium | reverse complement strand
TTCGACTGTGTCTCGCCGATCGACGGCAGCGTGATCGCACAGATCGCCGCGTGCGACAGCGCCGACGTTGACATTGCCGTTGCGGGTGCCCGCGCCGCTTTCAATAGTGGTGAGTGGTCCAACGCGTCGCCCGCCCGCCGCAAGAAGGTCCTCCAGCGCTTTGCTGCACTGATTCTTGAGAACGCCGACGAGCTCGCGCTGCTCGAGACGATCGACATGGGCAAGCCGATCTCGGACAGTCGACTGATCGACGTGCCTGGCTCTGCCAAGTGCATCAACTTCTACGCCGAAGCCGTCGACAAGATCTCCGACGAAATCGCCCCGACCGACCCATCCGCCGTCGCGATGGTCGTGCGTGAGCCGCTCGGCGTAATCGGCGCCGTCGTGCCGTGGAACTTCCCGTTGATGATGGCCTCGTGGAAGCTCGGCCCTGCACTCGCGACCGGCAACTCGGTCGTCCTCAAGCCCGCCGAGCAGTCGTCGTTGACAGCCATTCGGATCGCCCAGCTCGCCGTCGACGCTGGCCTGCCCGCCGGTGTCCTGCAGGTCGTGCCCGGCATGGGCGAGACCGCGGGCCAGGCAATCGGTATGCACATGGACGTCGACATGGTCGCCTTTACCGGCTCGACCGAGGTCGGCAAGTACTTCATGCAGTACTCCGGCAAGTCGAACCTCAAGCGCGTCTCGCTCGAATGTGGTGGCAAGACGCCCCACATCATTCTGCCGGATTGCCCCGACCTCGACAAGGCCGCCTCGGCCGTCGCCTGGGGCATCTTCTTCAACCAAGGCGAGGTCTGTAACGCCGGCTCGCGCCTGCTCGTTCACGAGGATATTCGTGACGATTTTATTGCCCGCGTCGCCAAGGTTGCCGCTGGCATCCAGCCAGGCGATCCACTCGCCGCTGGCACCAAGATGGGCGCGATGGTCGACGAAACACAGACCGACCGCGTGCTCGGCTACATCGAGGCTGGTCGTGCCGAAGGCGCTTCGATCGCGCTCGGTGGCAAGCGCGTGATGACGGATTCGGGTGGCTGCTACATCGAGCCGACGATCTTCTCGAACGTCGAGAACAGCATGAAGATCGCACAGGAAGAGATCTTTGGCCCCGTCCTCTCGACGATCACCTTCAAGAATGTTGAAGAGGCTGTCGCGATCGCGAACGACACGATCTACGGCCTTGCCGGTGCACTCTGGACGCGTGACGTCTCGACCGCACACAAGGTGGCACGCCAGATCAAGGCAGGCGTCGTCTGGGTCAACTGCTTCGACGCGGGTGACATCACCACTCCGTTCGGTGGCTTCAAGCAGTCCGGCTTCGGACGCGACAAGTCGCTCCACGCGATGGACAAGTACACCGACCTGAAGCTGATCTGGATTCAGCTGGACTAGTCGAATCCGGCGGGTCGGGGATCGTCCCGACCCGCCTTTCGCTGATGAAAATCGCAGACGGCTGGCAGGAGGAAGAGATCGGGCGCTCGCGTGGCGGGCTGCCGCTGAAGG
>JAEMTW010000009.1:8959-20570 GCA_016462095.1 Thermoleophilia bacterium | reverse complement strand
ACATCAGCCGCCCCAGATCCCACAGGTGATGCCGCCGTCGACGTTGAGCTCGGTGCCGGTTACCCAATTGGCCTCGTTCGACGCGAGGTAGACGAAGGCGTTGGCGTGATCGACGGGCTCGCCGAGTCGACCAAGCGGGTGGAGGTTCTCGGCAAACTTCCGGGCCGCTGCGGGGTCGGGCTGATCGTTGAAGTAGCCATCGATCATCGGTGTGTTCGTAAAGCCCGGGCAGATGCAGTTGGCACGAATGTTCTGCTTGGCACCATCGAGAGCCATGCACTTGGTCAGCATGATCAGCCCCGCCTTCGAGGCGCAATATGCGGCGTCGGCCGGGATCGCCCACTGGCCCGCCATCGAGGCGGTCGACAGGATCGAGCCACCGCCGCGCGCGGCGAGGTGCTCCCAGGCCTCCTTCGCGCAGAGGAACACGCTCTTGAGATTCGTGTCGAGCTCTTTGTCCCACTCGTCCTCGGTCAGGTCCATGACGCTGCCGACGATGGTGACGCCCGCATTGCAGACGAGCACGTCGAGCCCACCAAACTCGGCGACCGTGCGCTCGATGGCGGTTCGGATCGAGGCGCGATCAACGACATCGATGGCGACACCGATGGTATCCCCACCAAGTTCGCTGGCGACGGCCTCGGCGCTGTCAACGTTGAGATCGGCAACCACAACCTGTGCGCCCTCGTCGACGAATCGTCGTGCTGTCGCCGCGCCGATACCCGAGCCACCGCCCGTGATCAATGCCACCTTGCCTGCCAGTCGGTCCGCCATGGTCCGCCCCTTTCCTCACCGTGCATGGTGGCGGGAAATGATCAAACAGGCAAGGAGCAGATGATTTCCCTTTTTGGCGTTCCGGCCGTACGATCCTGACCGTGGCTGCTCGCACTGCGATTGGAAAGATCTGGGACGACCACCTCGTCGCGGACGACCTGATCTTCTGTGATCTCCATCTCGTCCAAGAGGTCTCGAGTCCGCAGGCCTTCGACGAGCTGCGACTTGCGAAGCTCGGTGTTCGCCGCCCCGACCGCACCATCGCCACGGCCGACCATTCCGTCCCGACGGCCAATCGGGGCCTGCCGATCGTTGACGACATGGCGCGCTTGCAGGTCGAGATGCTGGAGCGCAATTGCGCTGACTTTCAGATTCCGATGCGTCCCTACCGTTCGCAGGGCCAAGGCATCGTCCATGTGATCGGTCCGGACCTCGGGCTGACGCAACCCGGCATGACGATTATGTGCGGCGATTCGCACACCTCAACGCATGGTGCCTTCGGCGCGCTCGCCTTCGGGATTGGCACCAGCGAGGTTGGTCATGTGCTCGCAACGCAGACGCTCGTGCAGTCCGAGCAGCCGACGATGCGCGTGTCTTTTAATGGTCCGCGCGGCTTCGGTGTGACGGCGAAAGACATGGTACTGACGATGATTCGGCAGCTCGGCACCGCCGGCGGCACAGGGCACTTCATCGAATATGCCGGCGACGCGATCCGCGACCTCTCGATGGAGGGGCGCATGACGGTCTGCAACATGACGGTCGAGGCGGGTGCCCGGGCGGGGCTGGTGGCTGCCGACGACACGACGTTTGCTTACCTGGAGGGCCGCGAGTGTGTGCCCGCAGATTTCGAGACCGCAGTTGACGGTTGGCGTCGTTATGTGACGGACGCCGACGCCAGCTTCGATCGCGAGGTGACGGTTGACGTAGCGGCGATTTCGCCGGCGATCACCTGGGGTACCAACCCGGGGCAGTCGATCCAAATTGGCGACACTGTGCCCGACGCGAAAGATGACGGTGATGTCCGCGCTCTGGCCTACATGGGTCTGACGGCCGGTCAATCGCTGGTCGGGGTGCCTGTCGATCGCGTCTTTATTGGCTCGTGTACCAACGGTCGGATCGAGGATCTTGAGGCGGCGGCAGAGGTCTTGCGGGATCGCACGGTTGCGGTACGCACGCTCGTCGTGCCGGGTTCGATGGCCGTCAAGGCGGCGGCCGAGGCGCGTGGGCTGGCCGACGTCTTTATCGCGGCGGGAGCCGAGTGGCGCGATGCTGGCTGCTCGATGTGTGTGGGTATGAACGAGGACATCCTCGAGCCAGGTGAGCGCTGCGCCTCGACGTCCAACCGAAATTTCGAAGGACGGCAGGGGCGGCTCGGACGCACGCACCTTGTGAGTCCGGCAATGGCCGCCGCTGCTGCGGTCACCGGCTGTCTGACAGACGTTCGCGAACTAGCCGGCTAGACCGGTCAATCAGTAGAGGAGAGCACCATGAAGCGCATCGCAGTTCTTGTCCCATTCGCTTTTGACGAGACGGGCCTCGCGGGCCGGCGTCAACAGCAGCAGTCCGTCAGCTGGGGGCCAGGCATCGAGTTCGAATATGTCCCTGTTTCGGCTGGCCCACAGTGGTACGAGAACTACCACGATTGGATTCTCGCCGACCTCGCGATGCTTGAGTGCGCGCTGCGGATCCAGAACGACGGCTACGACGCGATCTGCATCGACACGATGAGCGACTCGGGTGTCAACGCAATTCGTTGCGAGCTCGATATCCCGGTCATCGGCCCTGGCCGCACCTCGTATCTGACGGCTCTGATGCTCGGCAACAAGTTTGGTGTGCTGACACAGTGGGCACCGTGGGCATCGCTCTATAAGAAGGGCGTCCACGAGCTCGGCCTCGAGTCGAAGCTCGCTGGCATCCGCCACATCGACACCCCGCCGGACGTCGTCAATCTGCTTGGTGGCAAGGAAGAGGTTGTCTTTCCGAAGCTGCTCGATGCGGCGATGAAGCTTGTGGAGGAAGACGGCGCGGACGTGATCTGCCTCGGCTCGACGACGATGCATCAGTCGCACGCGTACCTCGCGGAGCACCTGCCGGTGCCGATCATCAACCCGGGTCCACTGTCGTACAAGATCGCCGACGCACTGCTCGACTGTGGTCTCAAGCAGAGCCCGACGGCCTATCCCAAGCCACTCGTTCCGAAGCACGAGATGATCCACGCCATGCTCGACGCGGCCAAGGTTCAGCAGGAGAGTTGATGTTGGCTCGACGGATGTCACAAAGGGGTCAGACCCTTTTGTGACATCCGTGTAATCCTTGTTGTGACACATCTCGTGTGAATGTCTCAAAAGGGTCTGACCCCTTTGTGACATCCGTCGTGGGTCTCGGCATCCTCTGCGAGATTCCAGCGCGACCTTGTCGCTTTACGGCGGCGGTCACTGTGCTTCGCTTAGTTGCATGGCCCGTGGCGATCGACAAGAACCCGTAGGAATTCCGATTCATGTCATCGGGCGCGGTTGCGGTGGTCAGGCCGTTTTCGGCACCGACGAGGATCGTGGTCACTTTGTCTATCTGCTCAACGGCGTCGTCGAGGACTTCGCCTGGCAGGTGCTGGACTGGGTGCTGATGTCGAATCATCATCACGTCATCTTGAAGTTGGCGGAGAAAAATCTGTCTGTCGGTATGAAGCGACTGCACGGTTTTCACGCAGTGGCGTGGAACGAGCGACATTCGCAGATGGGTCACGTGTGGCAAGGCAGATTTGTCAGTAAAGTCATCGATCGTCCTGGGTATGCGGAGCGCGTGGCACGGTACATCGATCTCAACCCTGTACGGGCCCAACTTGTGCGCAACCCGGCGGACTGGGAGTGGGGCGGTTACCGGGCCAACGCTGGCATCGCGAAAGGATTGCCATTCCACGATGTGCCGGCTGGACGCCGACTGGTAGTGGGTGGTGAGGACCTCACGCAGGCTGAGATCTGCACGCGGTATCGGCGATCTACGGAGGCCGGGGTAGAACATGAGCGTGGTGGACCGGCGGTCGAAGGAGAGCGACCTGGGCTGATCGAAGTCCTCAGTGATAGCGGCGACGATCGGATCCACGAGGCGACGTCGCTGTGGGGGTATTCGATCGGCGAGGTGGCGTTGGCCTACGGCGTCCATCCTCGCACGGTGATGCGATGGCGTGATGAAGGCCGAACGCCGGCGTTGCCACTCGATGTCACAAAGGGGTCAGACCCTTTTGTGACATAGATGCAGTCGTGCTTATCGCTAGCTGTCGTTCATGTCACAAAAGGGTCTGACCCCTTTATGACATCGGAGTTGGTTGGCGGATGGTGCACCGCACACCGCATCGGGCACTCGCCGCTAGTCGGAAGTCAGGCGCTCGAGCAGCGCCTTGGCCTCGGGGCTCCCTGCGATGACGGCGAGGTTCCACCAGACGAGTGCCGTTTCGTTGAGGCCGGTGCTGAGGCAGAGCTCGCCGAGGCGAAAGGCGAGCGGGCCGTCATCGATTGTGCGGAGCTGCTCGGCCGCGGCCGCCGAACCGCATTCGAGCAGGCCTGCAAGTTCGTCGGCGAGCGCGGGATCGAGGTCTGCGGCCTGCGCCCAGTGCATGCGGACGCCGGGTAGGTCGGCCTGTTCGACCGCCGCCACTCCGAGGCTCCAGAGCGCGTTCGCGTTGTCACGCTCCGCCATTCGTTCGAGCAACACCCGGCGACGCGTCGCGCCCGTGTTGAGCAGCATCAGATGGTCGCGCGCCTGCAGATCGCCGGCTTCGGCGGCCTCTTCCCACAGCGAGTGAGCAGCCGCAAAATCGCCGGCCTCATACGCCGCAAGACCGCGGTCGAAGAGATTTGTCACATCAGTCATCGGCGGCAGGGTACCCGGGCGTGTCGCTTCCCGTCCCCAAACGGGAACTGACTGTGCGAAAATCCGCGTATGTCGAGCCCGCTGCACCCCCTGCATCCGCTGACTCCCGACGAGTTGCGACGTACGGCTGAGGTCGCGCGTACCGCCGAGGGCGCGGCCGATGCCGTCTTCGTGCACATCAGTCTGCGCGACCCAAACAAGGCGGTCTATCTGGCCTGGAAAGATGCGGGCGGCCCACCTCCAGCGCGTCAGGGTCGCGCCGCAATCTATGACGCCCAGCGTCGCCTACGCGAGATCACCGTCGATCTTGACCATGGCACGATCGTCGAGGACCTTCACTTCCCTGGCGCGCAGCCGCCCATTACCGGCGACGAATATGTCGCAGTTGAGCACGCCGTCAAGCAAGATCCGCTGATGGTCGAGGCGCTCGCGACGCGCGGCATCACCGACATGAGCCTTGTCCAAGTCGACGTGCTCGCCGCCGGCGCGATGGGTCATCCCCTCGAGGCCAACCATCGCATTGCGCGCGCCGTTCCGTACCTGCGTGGTGGCGTCGACGACAACGGTTACGCCCGTCCGATTGAGAGCCTGCTGGGCATCGTGGATCTGGACGAGATGCGCGTCCTGCAGATCGAGGAATACGACGTCAAGCCGATTCCGGCTGCTGACGGCGAGTACAAGGCTGGCACCGTGCCGCCGCGCACCGATCTCAAGGCGATTGAGATTACGCAGCCCGATGGCGTCTCCTTTACGGTCGACGGCAACCGCATTCACTGGCTTGATTGGGAGTTCTCGGCAGCGCTCGACGCCCAGGAAGGCCTGGTCCTGCACGACGTGCGCTTCAAGGGGCGTCGCATCATGCACCGCGCCTCGTGTGCCGAGCTGATCGTCCCGTACGGCGCTCCGCATCCGATGCACAACTGGCGCAACTACTTCGATGCCGGCGAGTACGGACTCGGCGCCTGTACCAACTCGCTGGTCTTGGGTTGCGACTGTGTGGGTGACATCACCTACCTCGACGCACACCTCGTGAATGGGCACGGTGAGGTTGTTGAGGTGCCGAATGCGATCTGCCTGCACGAAGAGGATTTCAGTCTGCTCTGGAAGCACTCCGACCATGCCACGGGCAACGTAGAGAGTCGGCGTGCCCGACGCTTCGTCGTCAACTCGATGGCGACAGTCGGCAACTACGACTACGCGTTTCGTTGGAACTTCGGCCTCGACGGCCACATTGAGCTCGAGGTGCAAATGCACGGCATCATCTCGACGATGGCGCATACGGACGGTGAGGTGTTGCAGGGGACGAGCATGGTCGACGCTGGCCTTTCAGGGCCGCACCATCAGCACCTGTTCTGCTTCCGCCTCGACCTCGACGTTGACGGCACGGACAATACGGTGCGCGAGATTGAGGCCGAGGCGATCCCAATTGGTCCCGACAATCCGGTCGGCAATGCGTTCCGCTCGAAGACGACGTTCTTTGAGACCGAGAATGACGCCAAGCGCAATGCCAAGGACACGCTGGCGCGGGCCTGGTACGTGGGCAATCCGAGCAAGGAGAACGCGATCGGTGGAACGCCGAGCTATCGCATCGTGCCGATGCATGGCGTCACGCCGATGCTGGCCGATCCAGCCTCGAGCATCTCGCAGCGGGCGGGCTTTGCGCGCAACATTCTCTGGGTGACGCCCTACGAGGAGAGCGAGCGACACGCGGCCGGCTCGTATCCGTACGGTCGGCTCGACGCAGAGGGCTTGCCGGAGTGGACGGCGGCCGATCGTCCGATCGCCGATACCGACGTTGTCTGCTGGTACACCGTTGGTGTGACGCACTTCGTTCGCACGGAGGACTGGCCGATTATGCCCGTCGCCCGAGCCGGTTTTCGGCTTGAGCCAGCGGGCTTTTTCGACCGTAACCCGGCGCTCGATATTCCGGCGTCGCCTGCGAAGTGTTGTCATCCAGAGTAGAGCGTGATGAGGAGCAGTCGATGAGCGAGAGAGTCCCGCAGGAAGGCAGCGAATGACCGTTCATAAGCGCATCCGTCCCTTCAATACGAAGGAGACGTACCCCGAGCAGAACCTCTCGAACGATCTCTGCCAGGCCGTCGTCGCCAATGGCGTCGTCTACTTGCGTGGCCAGGTCGCACAGGATTTGGAGACGCGCGAGGACGTCGGTATCGGCGATCCCTCTGCCCAGGCCCACAAGGTGATGGACAACATCGAACTGCTCCTTGCTGAGGCCGGTTCCGAGCTGGCGCAGATCGTCAAGTGTGTGATCTACCTGACGGACATTCGGCATCGTGAGCCCGTCTATCGCGTGCTCGGCGAGCGCATGCCTGGCGTGTTCCCGGTTTTCACGGGCCTCGTGGTGGTGGCGCTCGCGCGTCCAGCCTGGCTCGTTGAGGTCGATATCACCGCCGTCATTCCCGACGGGAGCGACGCGTGACGCTGTCCCTCGTCGCGGCGGACCCTGCGACGGGCGAGGTTGGGGTCGTCATCACATCCTCGAGCCCGGCGGTGGCTGCGCGTTGCGCGCACGTGCGGGCTGGAGTGGGGGCGGTCGCGACGCAGAACGTCACCGACCCGCGCCTGGGCCCGGCACTGCTCGATCGTCTCGAAGCTGGTGCTTCCCCAGAGGAAGCGCTGCAGGCACTGATCGCAGCGCAGCCGCCCGAATTGATCGCCTTTCGGCAACTGACGGCCGTCACGCCCGACGGGCGCACCGCGATCTTTTCGGGTGACCACGCACTCGGTGTCGTGGGCGAGCATCAAGGCACCGCTGTCGTCTCGGCCGGTAACTTGCTTGCCGCCACCAACGTCCCGATGATTGCTGCCGCGGCGTTCGAGACCGCGCAGGGCCCACTGGCCGCGCGCCTAATGGCCGGCCTCAACGCCGGTATTGCAGCGGGTGGCGAAGCCGGTCCGGTCCACTCGGCAGGGCTGCTCGTCGCGGGCGACGTTGCCTGGGCCGTCACCGATCTGCGCGTGGACTGGGCTGATCAGGATCCGGTCGGCGAGTTGACGGCTCTGTGGGCGCGTTGGGAGCCCGAACTTGAGGGCTACGTGACGCGCGCGCTTCGGCCTGGGGTGGCACCGTCGTTTGGTGTGCCTGGCGATCAATAGGTCGCGCGGCATGCAGCCTAGCTCTGCTGCGTGAATCCCGCCGCGCACAGGCGCGTTGGTGGGCGTACCATGAGGAAGAGCGTGTTCGAGGAGGATTCATGAATCGTCGCCACATCGGTGTTGTCTCTGTCGCCATCGTCGCGCTGCTGGCGCTAACGTCGACGGCCAGCGCCACGATCGTGTACCAGTCGTCAAGCAATTCGCGGCTGATGATCGCGAGCGACAATTCGACGGGGGCCACCCGGCTAGGTGCGACGGGTAGCGCTCCGTTGATCTCGCCAGACGGCACGCGCATCGCGTACCTCGGCGGCACGATCAAGCGGCCGCAGCTACGCATCCGCGCGATTGCCACGGGAGTTGAGGTGGTGGCTGCAGTGGTGCCTGGCACGTCGGTCGGATTCGGCGCTGTCTGGGCACCTGATTCTGCGCACCTGGCCGTGCCGACCGAATCGGCCACGTCGAAGGGCTACATTACCGGCGCCGGACTGGATATCGTCGACGCGGTGACGGGCGCGGTGACCGTCGTCTTGGCTCCCAAGGGGCATGACATTGGTGGCTTCTCGTGGGCTCCGACTGCCGACCGACTCGCCTATGCCAGCCAGCGCTACGGTGCGACTTTCGGCAGCCACACGCTACGCATCGTCGGCCTCGATGGTGCGGTGATCTCCTCGCTTGGAGCAGGAACGAGCCCACTGTGGGGTCCGACACGGATTGTCTTCCAGCGTTACACCTCGGTGCGCTGGCATGGCATGAGGCTCCAACACACACAACTTTGGACCGTGGATCCGAGCGGGGCAGCCGTGCCTGCGCAGCTGACGCACTATGCGAGCGTCGGCATGATCTACGGACCGTTCGCGACAGTCTGGTCGCCAGACGGCACGATGCTCTATGGCGGCATCGGCGGCGACGAGGTCTCGATACCTGGTCGGATAAATGCCACGACTGGTCGCTACACGCGGCTCCGCGACGCGACGGGCAAGGGGATGTATGACGCCAGACCAGTGGCCATCTCGGCCGATGGCAAGACATTGCTACTCGACACTGGTGAGATCAGCGGCACGCCTGTCTACCGCACGATGCCGGCAGGTAATGGGGCGCTGCATGTCTTTCTCAAGCACGCCTACAGCCTCACTGTCCAGCCCTCCTGGCAGCCGTAGGTCGTCAGCGCAGGTGACACCGCGAGTGTGCGTCCCGTCTCTGGGTGGTGACGATACCGAGCTTGGATGCACAGCCCGACTACGCTTGCGGTGAGACGAGGAGATAGCAATGGCCGACGATGGTGTGAGCGAGCAGCTCGAGACGCTCTATTGGTGGGGCGTTGCGACGTTCTTCCGCAGTCCGCATAACGAAGACCCGGCTGCGTGCGACATCGGTGTGCTCGGGATCCCTCACTCCTCGGGCAATGGCTCGACCGAGCGCGACCAACACCTCGGACCGCGCGCCGTCCGCAACGTCTCCGCCCACAATCGGCGACCGCATCGCGACTACGGCCTGCATCCATTTGAGGCCTTCCGGGTCCACGACCTCGGCGATGTTGCACTTCCGGAGGCAATGGACAATGAGGCCTGCGTCGATCGCATCGCGGCCGCCACGCGTCGGATCGCGGATGCACAGACCCGATTGGTTTCGATCGGCGGCGACCATGCGATCACGGGCGCCGTCCTGTTGGGCCTGGCTGGACCTGGCTCCAAACTGACCAACGATGCTCCGGTTGCGTTGATTCACTTTGATGCCCACGTCGATTCGTATTCTCAGATTCCACACTGGCTTGGTGCCAAGCGCTCCGCGGCGCATTGGGCGGCCTACCTCGTCGAGGCTGGGTGCATCGACCCTCACCGCAGCACCCAGATCGGCATGCGTGGTCAGCCGCGCACCGAGACTTGGCTGGATACGAGTCGCCAGTTGGGCTACGACGTGGTGACCATGCAGGAGTGTCGCCAGCGTGGTCTCGCAGAGGTGATCGCGACGGCCCGAGAGCGAGCGGGGGAGGGCCCTGTCTACATCACCTTCGATCTGGACTGCCTCGACCCGTCGATTGCACCCGCCGTCTCGAATATCGAGATCGGTGAGGGAGGATTCTCGATCGACGAGGCCAACCAGCTGCTCCACGGTCTGCGTGGCCTCGACATCGTCGGTGCTGATGTCGTCTGTCTGATGCCGACAAAAGACCTACCGAACAACCAGACAGCGATGGTGGCAGGGCACGTTGCCTTTGAGCAGGTCTCGTTGATCGCTGATCGGCTCAGTTCCGCCAGTAGCTAGGCCTGGGTCTGTGTCACCCGTCCGAGCTAGCGCGCGGAGAGCTCGGGGCGCACGTACTGCCCGTGTGTGAGTCCGACGGCGCCAAGACAGAGCTCGGCTGTCGCCGGGTTTGTGGCGAGCGGAATGTTGTGGACGTCGCAGACCTTCATCAGGGCCTGAATGTCGGGATCGTGCGGATGGGCGGTCAGCGGGTCGCGGAGGAAGACGACGAGGTCGAGCTGCTCCTCGGCGGCGAGCGCGCCAATCTGCAGGTCGCCGCCCAGTGGGCCGGACATCAGGCAGTGGACGTTGAGGTCGAACTGCTCGTTGAGCAGGCTGCCCGTGGTCGCGGTGGCGACGAGGCGGCTGGCGCGCAGCACGCTCTGATGGCGTTCGACGAGCTCGAGCATTGCGGTCTTGGCACCGTCGTGCGCGACGAGTGCGATGCGTTGCGGGGTTCGTGTGTTCATGCCCTCAACGTACCCCCACTGCGTGTCAAATCCTGGGGTGTCTCCAGATCCGCACCAGATCCGTACCGTTCCGATCAGCGAACGAGCACGCGCTCCCAATCGGACCACTCGGCGCCATCCGAAAAGCGAACCGACACGGAACGTACCGTTAGGGGCTGATTGCGTAAGGTGATGCGACTCCGAAAGTCGATCGTTCGTGAGGCGCGCCTGACACGAATGCCGATCTGTGCTGCGTCTCCCCCGAGCAGGTGCAGGTCGATCTTTGTGCCTCGGCGAACGGCCGTCACAACGATCTCCGTCAAGTCAACCTCATCCGTACCAGCCGGCGGTGCTGTGGCTGGTGCGTCGACTGGGCTCGGGGTGGGCGGTGCGGGCGCCACTGGCGAGGTGATCACGAAGGGAGCATTGCGGCTCGGTACGTAGAGTTCGACGCAGTCGGCGACGACACCGCTTAGCAGGGGCGACCCAAACGTCCAGCGCATGGTCGTGGCAGAACTCGCCAACTGCGCGACGCTTACGAGCGAGCTGTCGACGCCGCTGCGCTCGAGCGTGGCGCTCCGTTCGTACTGGCTGGTATCAGGCTCAGTCACGATGTGGGTGATGTTGCGATACGCCCAAGCGCCTGGCTTTGACCAGTGATGCTGGGAACGCCACGCCTCGAAGCCCAAGTAGACCCACCCCGTGCCCGGCCAGGTGTACGCAAAGGTGTAGCGCTCCTGTCCGGCGACCCAGTAGCGCTCAGCCTCGACGACCTCCCGCGTGGCGAGTAGATCGCGTGCGGTGATCATCAGCTGTAGCGTGTCCGCTGCGCACGAGCCGTCTTGTTGGCTGGTGCCAAACGCAACCTGCAGGTCGCCACGGCTTGGAACCTCGAAGAAGCTGAGTTGGAGCGAGAATTGTTTGGCACGATTGTCGTAGGTCGCGACGAGCTGGTCGAGATCGTTCGGGTTGAAGCCGCTGGCGAAGCTCGGTGTGGTTGTGCGTTCAAACGAGCCGGATAGGCTCCAATCGCCCGCAAAAGCGTGTGCGCGTGTGGGGGAGACAAACAGGCAGAGCAAAGCCAGCATGGTTGCGAGAACGGCAATTCGAGCAGTGGCGTGAGACATCGTGGTTCTCCAGACGCAGCAGTGAGTGCTGAGGAG
>JAEMTW010000009.1:0-8949 GCA_016462095.1 Thermoleophilia bacterium | reverse complement strand
TGAGGAGTCGGGCGAACGATGCACACGCTTACGGGGCGACGCTGGCTGCGTCCGACGGCGCAGGGCTCGTCGGACGCGGCCGGTCGTGCTACTTGATGGCGATCCGGTCCCAATCGGACCAATCCGTGCCGTCCGAGAAGCGGACGTAGACGTAGCGGACGCTGGTCGGCTGGTTCTTGATCGACAGGCTGTTGGCAAACGTCAGCGTCTTCGACGACTTGCGGATCCGCAATTGAAGCTGGTTGGCGTCGCCCGTCATGGTCAGCTTGATACGCGAGCCGACCCGAGTGGCGCGGGTGGAGATTTCGTCGAGCGTGATGTCGTCGGTCGCCTCCGGGGTGGGGGTGCCGGTGCTCGGAGGGGTCGGCGTGGTGTCCGTTGGTGGTGCTGGGTCGACGACGGGTGGTGCTGGGTCGACGACGGGTGCTGCGGGTGGTGCAATCACGAATGGTGCTCGGCGACCGGGCACGGTGATCTCGACACAGTCAGCGGCGAGGCCGTTGAGGAGCGGCGAGCCGAAGGTCCAGCCCATCTCAGTCTCGTCGCTGTCGAGTCGAGCAACCTGCTCCAGCGAACCATCGACTCCGTCGCGCTCGAGCGTGGCGACGCGGTCGTAGTGCTCAGCGTCCACGCTCGTATCGGTGCGAATCGCCCAGTAGCCGTCACGCCAGTAATGGCGACCCTCGCTGTTGTACCACTGTGCGGGGACCCAGACCCGCGAGGTGCGCGTCGAGGTGATGTCGCGCGAGGCGATCGTGACGTCGATCGCGCCCGTGTTGCACGAGCCATCGGGGAGTCCAGTACCAAACGAGATGTAGACGTTGTCGCGTCCTGGTACCTGGAAGTAGTCGAGGTCAATCGCGAGCGTCTTGGCGCGGTTGTCGTACGCGGCCGAGAACTCGTCGACGTCGTTGGGATTGAAGCCGCCAGCGAAACTGGGGGTCGTGGTGCGTTCGAATTCGCCGGAGATCGACCAGTCGCCGGGGTAGGCCTGTGCGGCTGGTGCGACCGCCAAGACGGCCAAGCTGACGGCGCCGATGATGGCGTTGCGGGCGCGAAGGGTGGAGCGGGACATCGTATCCTCCTGAAGACGGTGGTCAGGCAGCTGCCCGACGCCTATGACGACGTCCGCAGGTCGAGAATCTGACGCAGCGTCTTGTGTGCGTGTCAGTCCACTGTGTATGGTCGTCAGTGATGGGACGCATCCGCACAGGACTACGGATGGCTGGCGCAAGCTGGCGGGTCGTGCGCACGGAGAAGAGCCTGCTGGCGTTTCCGGTTCTTGCCGCCGCCTTTGGCCTAGGCTACGCAGTCTTGGTCGTCGCGCCGCTGGGTCTGATCGGCTTCGTGGCCTTCGGTGAGAACATGATTCTTGTCTGGGTTCTGCTGGCAATTGCCTTGCTCGGTATGAATGTCGGTGCGACCTTCTTTGGTGTGGCAGCAGCCTCGAATGCCTCTCGGGTGCTCAACGGTGAGGATCCGAAACTCGGTGACGGCATTCGCGTTGCGCGCTCGCGCCTGAAGGTGATCATCCAGTGGGGTGTCGTCTCGGCCACGGTGGGCCTCGTCTTGCAGCTGATCAGCGATCGTGCCGGCGGCCTCGGTGGTGCGCTTGTGCGGATGATTGGTGGCGCAGCGTGGAGCATTGCGAGCTTCTTCGTCTTGCCCATTTTGGCGCTCGAAGGTGTCGGCCCCTTCGATGCCATCAAGAAGTCGCTCAGCATCGTGCGTGAGAAGTGGGGCGTATCGCTGATCGGCGGTGCGGTCGTCAGTTTGATCCCTGGCTTGATTGCCTTCGCCGGCATCGGCGTGGCTGCGCTGGGAGTCTTCGTGGGGCTCGGTGGCTTGTGGGCGGTGGGTGCGCCACTGATCGCGATCGGCGTGATCGTGCTCGTCGCGGCGATCACGGTTGGCCAGATCTTGCATGCCGTCTTCACTGTCGTCGTGTATCGCTACGCGACTGAGGGAGTCACGCCAGAGGGATTCTCGGCTGACGATCTCGACGCCGTTTTTCGAGCGAAGAAGCAGCGCCTCTAAGACGCCTCGCTAGCGGCTTTTCTGAGTCGTTTCTCAGGATTCAGATTCCTCTCAGGTTTGTCGTGCATCGTCTGGTCTGTCGATCAGGTGATCGGCACCGACCTCTTCAAAGGAACACATCATGAACCTGAACCGCCGTACCATCATCGCCCTCGTCGGAGTGACCGCCAGCTTGGCGCTGCCGGTTGCCGCGATGGCACACTCCGCCACGAACGCGTCTTCGTCGACGACGTCGACGACCTCGACCCCGTCTCGTGCCGATCATCCCCGGATCAACTTTGCTGCAATCGCCACGGAGCTGAAGCTGACGACCGAGCAGGTCCAAACGGCCTTCCGCGACAACCGCCCGCCGAAGACGGGTACGCGTCCGACGCAGGCTCAGCGGGACGCTGCGATCACGGCAACTGCTGCCGCGCTGAGTGTCGACGTCGCCACGCTGAAGAGCCTGGTCAATGAGTACGGTGGTGGCGCTGCTGCCAAGGGTGCCAAGGCCGCCGCGATTGCCACACAGCTGGGTCTCAGCACCGCCGTGGTAACCAAGGCGATCGACGACGCGCACGTCACCAATCCTAAGCCGCAGGGTCGTCCCACGGAGGCTCAGCGCAATGCCTTCGAGACCGCGGTGGCCGCGAACCTTGGCCTCTCGAAGGACACGGTCTCGGCTGCGTTCGCTGCCGTCAAGGCCGCGCATCAGGCCGCTAAGGCCTCGTAGTACCACCAAACGGGAGGGTGTCCCGACAACTACACCCAGGCTCGCTGCACGTAGGTACGAAAACGGCCCCCCGGGAAACCGGGGGGCCGTTCTGTCATGCGCTGGAGAGGACTTGAACCTCCACGCCCTTGCGGGCACAAGGCCCTCAACCTTGCGCGTCTACCAATTCCGCCACCAGCGCGTGCCCGCGGATGGTAAACGAACCGGGCCTCTTGCCGCGCTGGGCGGTCGCTTTTGAGGGAATTGACAATCCGACTTGCGAACACGCGTTCGATGTGCCATAGTTCGACACGAACACCCGTTCGATTGGAGTCCACGCATGGCACTCACGAAGCGTCAACAACAAGTCCTCGACGTCGTCGAGCAGTACATCGAAGAAAACGGCTATCCGCCGACCGTGCGCGAAATTGGCGACGCGGTCGGGCTGGCGTCGCCCTCGACGGTGCACGCACACCTCAAGGCGCTCGAGTTGAGTGGTGATCTTCGACGCGATGCGACGAAGCCACGCGCGATCGATCTTGGCGAGCGGCGTGCAGCCCGCATCGCACAGCACGCCGAGGCGGCCGAACGTGCGGGCGTACGGATGCTGCCGATGCTGGGCAGCATTGCCGCGGGTTCGCCGATTTTGGCCGAGCAAAACATTGAAGAGCACATCGCCGTGCCCGAGCAAATTACGAGCAGTGGCGAGAACTTTCTGCTCAAGGTCCGTGGCGAGTCGATGATTAACGCGGGCATTCTCGACGGCGATACTGTGGTCGTACGCCGGCAAGAGGATTGTGCCGATGGCGAGATTGTTGCCTGCCTCGTCGATGGCGAAGAGGCGACCGTCAAGCGCTTGCGGCGCATCGATGGTCGCGTGCGTTTGGACCCAGAAAATGATCAACTTGAGCCATTCTTCCCCGATGATGTCCGCGTGATGGGCCTTGTTGTGGGCGTCTTTAGGAGGATGTAAGCAATGCTTCTACTCGATATGCACTCCGTAGCACCAGTCACCACAACCTTGGACGAGCTCCTTGCCTCGTGGGCTTCGCACGATCACACGACGACCGAAGGTACCTGCGTCGTCTGTGAAGGCGAGACCTTCCGGGTCGAGTTGCGAGGCGGCGTGCGCGCCTGGGCCTGCCGCGAATGTGGCTCCGTGCTCGAAGACGAGCCTGCTGTTCTGACGGTCTAGCGTCGTCCGTTGCCGCGGTGGCGGCGAAGCGAGGGATGACAACTGCCGACCGATTCGGCAGTATTTCTCCAACGTGCTCTCCACCGACACTCTTCTACTGACGCGCGCACAGCGCGATCTCTACGCCGAACTCGATGGTGAAACCGTCGACGATCTCGAGCGGTTTGCCACCGTGCTCGTGGCACGCGTCGTGATCCTCGTGCGGCACCGGTGTGTGCGTGGCAAAAACCGCGACGTCACGCTCGAATACGCCGAGAGCCTCTATGGCCGGATTGTGGAGGCCCCCCGCGGAGATCAGACACGAGCAGCAATTTGGAGCCTGGTCGAGTGGCTGACACGCTGGCCCTGGGGTCCCGGTGCGTACGGCGCGATCGATCGACTGGTCGTGGCAGGCGCGATCGTCGACGAGCTCGCGCGCGACTCGGCGTGATGATCACGTGCGTGCTGGCGGGGTTCGTGGGCTATGCCTGCGGGTGTATTCCGTTCGCCAACCTCGTCGCACGGCACCATGGTGTGGCGGACCTACGGAGCGTTGGTGACCGCAACCCCGGCTACTGGAATGCGCGCCAGCGTCTTGGGATTCGCTCGGCCCTACCGGTCCTGGTCCTCGATGGGGCAAAGGGTGTGGCCGGTGCTGCCGCTGGCCTGATGATCGCGGGCCTCTGGGGTGGTGTGATCGGCTGGACGGCTGCGATCGTTGGGCACATGTTTCCGGTCACCATGCGCTTCCGAGGTGGACGCGGGATCCTCTGCTTCGCGGGTGGTGCGCTCGTGATCGTGCCGCTGGCCGTCGCCGTCGCGATCGTGGCCTTGCTGATCGTGCGCTGGCGGTGGGACTTCGCGCGTGGCATCCAGGCAGCGATGATCACAGCGCCATTCGCAACGTGGATCATCTACGGCGCCGGCATCGAATTGTTTGCCATCGTCGCACTCTTGGTGCTGATCAGCGCTCGCTCGGGGCTGGCCGACTTAGCGCTCAAACGCGCAGGCATCGACAAGCATCAGCCCGATTGATCGTACGAGCGCCCGCGCCAGCTGCGATTTGGGCGCACAGCCGAGATGATCAGACGCAGCACGGCGGCGCCATCGGCCAGCGGTGCAAGCCAGTACGTCCAACCGGGGCTCTCGTAGTTTGGGCGCAGGACGATCTGAAACATGAGTCGAACCGCGAGCAGCACCAGTGCCGGAATTGCGATCAGCAGATTCTGGGTGAGGATCGCGGCCACAACCATCCAGGGTGGCAAAGCGAGGGCGAAGAAGAGCACGACGCTATCGACCAACTGTTCGCGGCCCGACGCCACGCCGGGCAGGGCAATCGACCGACCCCACTCGCGCCACGCCTCACGGGTGGAGGCATGCATGTCTACCAGCAGCAGCGGGGCCGCGTTCGCCATCCCGAGCTTCCACCCAGACCGCACGAGGTGTCGGGCGAGTGCGATGTCCTCCGTCATGTTGGCGGCAACTGGCTCCCAGCCGCCAGCTAAACGAAAGCGCGCAGTCGGCACCAGCAGGCACTGACCATTGGCAATCATTCGTGTGCTCGCGGCGGGCGCAACCGTCGGTGGACCGAAGCGGTATACGAGGGTGGCGAGCAGAGCCGGGTGCAGCATCGCCTCGCCGGCAGTATCAACCGCGAAGCGCGGGCCGGCAGTGACGACGTCATAGCCGTGCTGCTCAGCCGTCTGCAACAGGGCATCCGGCAGGGCCGGGTCGGGGCAGGTGTCAGCATCGAGACAGAGTGTCCATGGCGCCTCAGCAAGCAGGAGTCCCTGTTGGAGAGCGTGTTGCTTGCCGACCCAGCCAGGCTTCCGCTTTTTGCCACGCACCACGCGGATACGCGGATCCAGCGCACTAAACTCGGCCACAATTGCGGCCGTCTGGTCCTTGGAGCGATCGTCGATCACGATCACTTCCCGCACGGTGCTCGCGGTCTGCGCGAGGGCTGTCAGGAGCGGGCGAATGCGGTCTGCCTCATTCCGCGCTGGAATCACGATGCTGATCGAGCCAGGCCGGGCGGTGTTGCCGGGACGCAGTGGCTTGGGGAGATCTTTGCCACGCGTTAGGCGCGCTAGAACGATTACCGCAGCGACTGCTTCGGCAGCAGCCAAGAGATACAGCACGATCATGTCGGCGTGGTGAGCCCTGCGAGCGGATTGGCGCCGCCCCACGTGCCCTCGCTCGACACCGGTCGAAAGCGTGCGAACAGCTCTTCGGAGTACCAGCGCTCGTCGGTGCGGCGCCGCATGGCCTCACGATGGGCGGCCGTACCGTAGGCAAACTCGCGCATCGACGCCTGCGACTTCCAGAGCGTAAGCGTGCCTTGATGGACAACCGGGGATTCGCCGAAACCCACGCTGCCGAGCAGGCCATGCGCTCGCGCAAGATCCAGATCGATGGCGGGAACGGCATCATGAAAACTCTTGGTATGGCGGGCACGGAGCGTCGCACGGGTAATTACGGCGCAGGGACCATCCTCAGGGGTGTCCTCAGCGGCGGTAAAAGGATTCGAACCGCCCCATTCGCCGACCGACTTAATCGGGATCATCCGCATCGTCCAGACCTCACTGGCATGTTCACGCCAGCGTGCTGCGATGGGCGACTCGGCGAGAAACTCGTCGAGGTGCTCCTCGTTGTCCCAACAGGCGATCAGACCCCAGCGCAGGAGGTCGGGCTTCCAGGCCAAGGAGCGCCCTTGGGCTGTGCCGACCATGCGACGAAAGCCGAGCCCGGGCGTGGACCGAAGATCGGGTCGATCGAGGCCCATCCGCCCAAACGCCCAACGTCGCTTCGCAGGCGGGTAGGAGATCAGAGAGACAGATACCAGCATGTACTAAGGGTATCGCGGCCGCAGCATCGCTGGCTCGCAGTTGCCGTGCGGGGATCAGAAAGGCCGACGCCCCCGCCGGTGGGCGGGGGCGTCGCTGGTGCAGATCGATACGCCGGATTCTGTCGAGGGGGACCATCTATCTAGGCGACCCGTTGCCGGGCCGCTCGAGCCGCCTACCCGGGATTCTGCGAGCCGCATCATCATCCCTGTTTGGCGTTGCACCGCGTGGGGCTTGCCAAGCCGACTCCGTCACCGGAGCCGCTGGTGCGCTCTTACCGCACCGTTTCACCCTTACCCAACCGAGGCTGGGCGGTCTATTTTCTGTGGCGCTCTGCCGTCGGGTTACCCCGCCTAGGCGTTACCTAGCACGCTGCTCTGTGGTGTCCGGACGTTCCTCCCGGTCTCCGAGGAGACCCGGCGGTCCCCTGATCTGCACGCGAGATTGTATCGGATGTCGCCAATCAGCGAGCGTAGGCGTGGTACAACAGCCGCAGCAGACTGCGGAGGAGCACGCGATGGCGATCGAGAACCCGTTTTACACGCCGGAGGTCCACGGACCGTACGAGCTGTACTCGCTTGGCGACTTTCCGCTTGACGAGGGTGGCGTTCTGCCTGACCTGCAACTCGCCTACACGACGGTTGGCACACTCAACGAGGCGCGCGATAACGCGATCTTGATACCTACGTGGTACTCGGGCACGCACGAGGTCATGCAACGGGTCTACGTCGGTCCCGAGCGTGCGCTCGATCCGAATCGGTACTTCATCATCATCGTCAATCAGATCGGCAACGGTCTCTCCTCGTCGCCCCACAATGTCGACGGTGCACATGCGGGCCCAAACTTTCCCAAGGTGCGCATCAGCGATGACGTGCGTGCGCAGGAGCGACTGGTACGCGAGCTCTTTGGGATCGAGCGTCTGGCCCTCGTGGTGGGCGGGTCGATGGGAGCGCAGCAGGTCTGGGAATGGGCCGTGCGCTTTCCCGAGATGGTGCGTCGCGCTGCTCCGATCGCGGGCACGGCGCAAAACACCCCTCACGACTTTCTCTATACCCAGAACCTGATCGACGCGATCACCCACGATCCCGGTTGGAACAACGGGGCCTATGCGGACCCCTCCGAGGTTGTCTCAGGCCTCCGTCTCCATGGGCGCTTCGCGGCCGTGATGGGCTGGTCGACGGAGTGGTTCAAGCAGGAGCACTGGCGTCGCACGGGCGACTTTGCCACGCTCGAAGACTTTCAGCGCGAATTTACTGAGGGCTACCACGAGCCGCTCGACCCCAACTCGCTGCTCTCGATGGCGTGGAAGTGGCAGCGGTCAGACGTCGCGCGCAATACGGATGGCGACCTACAGGCTGCACTTGGTCGCATCACCGCCACCGTGTTTGCGATGCCGATTAGTCAGGACATGTTCTTCCCACCACGCGACGTGGCGTATGAGGTCGCGATGGTGCCGCACGGCGAGCTGCGGGTGATCGAATCGATCGATGGGCACATGGGGTTGATGGCGACCGACCCGGGCTACCTGCCCCAGGTTGAGGTGAACCTGCGTGAGTTGCTCGCGATCGAGCGGTAGGCTGAACGTATGGCACGTGCACTCCTGCTGATCGGTCCGGTCGGCTCTGGCAAGACTGCGACGCTGCACGAGATCGAGGCGATCCTCGATCAAGCCGGGACCCCGAATGCGATCGTCGATCTCGACTGGCTGGCGTGGGCGACACCTGCACCGGCCTCGACGGTAACCGTGCACGACCTGCTGGTCGCTAACCTTGCCGCGGTTTGGCAGACGTTTCATGCCGCGGGTATCGAACACATCGCGGTGGCACGCATGCTCAGTCATCCGGCGGAGATCGCTGCGGTGCGCGGAGCGCTCCACGGGTGTGAGACAACCGTGGTTGAACTGTCAGTCGACCAGGGCGTCCTTGAGCAGCGGATTCGCCTGCGAGATAGTGGCGTTCAGTTGGCGGAGCACCTTGCGTTCCTCGACGCGTACGACGCGGAGGGGGCGGAGGCGCGAGCCGATGCTGTCATCGACATCGATGACCAGTCTCCCGCGCAGGTGGCGCGAGACGTACTGGGCGTCGCTGGCTGGTAACCAGCGACGCCCGTGTCGTTCTCGGTGCCTTCTAGCTGTCTTCTAGTCCTCGACGATCGTGACCGTCATGGTGATCGGCTCGCTCGGCATGTCGCGACCATCGCGG
>JAEMTW010000140.1 GCA_016462095.1 Thermoleophilia bacterium | reverse complement strand
ACCGTTGCCGCCACCGTCGGCCTCGCCGCCATCGCCGGCCCCGTGCTCGCCGCCAACATCGTCTCGCACGACGATCAGCGAGAGCAGCAGCAGGAGGCCTTCGAGAAGAGCTTGGCGGAGAAGCTCGGCGTGCCTCAGGCCGATGTCGATCGGGCACTCAAAGAGATCCAAGGCGATCGCCTTGGCAAGCGCATCGACGAGTTGCAGAAGGACGGCGCTCTGACGGCCGCCCAGGCCACGTCGATCAAAGCACAGATCGCCGACGGCAAGCTGCCCGAGGCAATCAATGCATTGCTGATGGCGATGACGACCAAGCGACTCGATGCCCTCGTCACGGCGAAGACGATCACGCCCGACCAGTCAACGGAGATTGCGTCACTGATCGAGGCCGGCGTGCCGCTTGGCATCGCTGGCTCCCGGCCGGGAGCCCCGCAGGGTGATGCCCCACCAGCGCGACAGAATCGGCCCGATTCCACGCGCCATGCTGAACGGACGGCAGAGGAGCTTACAGCGCTGGTCAAGGACAAGCGGATCACGCAAGCGCAGGCCGATCAGGTGACTGCACTCGTCGAGGCCGGCGCGCCCATTGGCATCGGCGGTACGGGTCGCCACGGCGGCGACGGGCCCGGCAAGGGTCACCACGACCGCAACTCGGCTGGCGCCGGCGGTTTCGGCGGCCCGCCTCCCGGTAACGGTGACGGCAATCAGCAGCAGAGCTTCGACGAATCGACAGTGGGCAACGCCCCTGCCTAGCCTCGGCAGGCGGCTCCGCACGGCATACTCCTGCGGAGCCGCTCTACTGATTCGAGCACCATGCGCATTCTGATTGTCGAAGACAACGAGGCCGTTCGTTCGGCCATCCGTCGTGCGCTGACCGCGCGCGGCCATCAGATCATTGAGGCGAGCACAGCCGCCGAGGGGCGGATGGCGGTGACCGACGATATTGAGGCGATCGTCCTCGACGTCAACTTGCCTGATGGCTCGGGCTTCGATGTCTGTCGGACCCTCCGCGAGACTGGCGTGCAGACGCCAATCTTGATGCTGACTGCGCGCGATGCCATCGCCGACCGCGTTGAGGGCCTCGATGCTGGCGCCGATGACTACCTCGTCAAGCCGTTCGCGACCGTCGAGCTCGACGCGCGTCTGCGTGCGATCTGCCGGCGTTCGCTCGCCGACCCGGGCCAGCCCGACGATGTCTTGGAGGTGGCGGGCGTGCGGCTCGATCTCCGCTCCCACAGCGTGACCCGCGACGGCAAACTGGTCGACCTGACCCGCACCGAACGGCTGCTGCTCGAATTGTTCTTGCGCAATCCCGACAACGTGCTGACCCGCGACGTGATCCTCGATCGCGTCTGGGGGATGGATGCCCGAACGTCATCGAACGGCGTTGAGGTCTACGTTGGCTATCTTCGTCGCAAGCTCGGTGACACGGGCTCGGCACGATTGATCGACACCGTTCGCGGCGTCGGCTACGTGCTGCGGACGGCACCGTGAGTCTCCGTACCCGCATCGCCTTGGCCGCCGCACTGGCCGTGATCGTCGCGTTTGGCGTTGGTGGCTTCGTCACCTACCAGGCTGCGCAAAGCTCGCTCTACGGCGAGGTTGACGCATCCCTTCGTGCCGCCGCACTGCGCGAAGGCGACGCTGCACTCAGACCCGATCGGGCGAACCCTAACCGAGGCTTTGGTGGCAATGCCAATGGTCGCTTTGGTGCCCCCGGCATCTTCGCCGAGCTGATCAATGGCAAGGGTAAGATCGTTCGCCTGCCGCGGGACGAGACGCCCCTACCCCCAACGCAGAACGCCGCCGAGATTGCCAGAACGGGAGGCTCGGAGTACCAGACGTTTACCGTCGATGGGTCGACGATTCGCGCACTGACGGTCAACATCCAACCCAACTTGGCTCTGCAGGTCGCCCGCTCTGTTGATGAGATCCAGTCGTCGCTTGACCGCCTGCGTAGCCTACTCCTGCTGGCCGGCATTGGCGGGGTGATCTTCGCGATTATCCTCGGCGCGCTCGTTGCGGAACGTGGCCTCGTCCCGCTCCGCCGCCTCGCCACGAATGTGGAGGGGGCGGCGCGCGATCGTGACCTCTCGCATCGCGTGCCCGAGCAGGGTGGCGCCGAGTCGGTCCGTCTCGCCCTTGCTGTCAATGCCTTGCTGGCGGGCCTCGAGGAGGCTCGCCTCGCCCAAGATCAACTGGTGGCCGATGCTGCCCACGAGTTACGGACGCCACTGACCGCGCTGCGGGCTGACGTGGAGACGCTCGGCAATCCTCAGAGCGCCCTCTCGGTCGAGGATCGCCAACAGCTCGCCGTCGCTCTTGATCGCGAGATCGATGAGATCTCGCAGCTGATCACGAGCATCGTCGACCTCGCGCGGGGCGCCCGTCCCGTCGAGCAATCCGAGCCGCTTCGGCTGGACGATCTGGCCGCCGATGTCGTGGCGCGTGCGCGCGCACGGCGGCCCGAGGCCGTGATCGAGCTCGACACAGAGGCCTCTCCCTCTGTTGGCGATCCTGTTCGCCTTGAGCGTGCGCTTGGCAATCTTGTGGAGAATGCGCTCTTGCACGGCTCCTCTCCCGTGACGGTGACGGTGCGCCCCGCGTTGATCACCGTGGACGACGCAGGTCGTGGGATTCCCCTGGCTGATCGTGAGGCGATGTTCGAACGGTTCCGTCGCGGCGTCGGCGTGCAAGATCGTCCTGGCTCCGGCCTTGGCCTTGCGATCGTGCGCCAAGACATTGCGGCGCATGGTGGCAGCGTGGAGATTGGCGATGCACCAGCCGGAGGCTGTCGTATCACGATCCACTTGCCTCATAGATGATTGTTATACAGCATATAAGTGCACGTAGATTGCGAGTTGGTATCCTACGCGCATGACCCCCGACTTCCTTGGACTGCCGGCCCGCGTGGCCAAGCCCCGCAATGTAGGCATCACGCACGTCATGGACAAGGGACTCGGTCTCGCCGACATCCAGTCGATGATCGAGATGAGCGGCGACTACATCGACATCGTCAAGCTCGGCTGGGGTACCTCGTACGTGACGCCGATCCTGCGCAAGAAGCTCGACCTCTACAAGTCGCTCGACATTCCCGTCGTCTGTGGCGGCACGCTGCTCGAGGTCGCCGAGGCGCGTGGTCGCATCGATGACTACCGCACGTGGCTGACTGCCCAAGGCTTCACCCACGTCGAAGTCTCCGACGGCACCATCGACATGTCGCGCGAACGTAAGCTCGAACTGATCAGCATGTTTGCCAAGGATTTCAAGGTCCTCAGCGAGGTCGGCTCGAAAGACGACGAAGAGATCTACGCCCCCTACCAGTGGGTCGAATGGATCAAGGAAGAGCTGGCCGCTGGCTCGTGGAAGGTGATCACCGAGGCGCGCGAGTCGGGCACTGCCGGCATCTTTCGCAACACCGGCGAAGTTCGCAGCGGCCTGATCGACGAGATCGCGCACGAGATCGATGTCACGACTGTGCTGTTTGAGGCACCACAGAAAGCCCAGCAGGCGTGGTTTATCAAGCACTTCGGCCCCGACGTCAACCTCGGCAACATCCCCCCGGACGAGGCAATCCCGCTCGAGACGCTACGCCAGGGTCTGAGGAGCGACACGCTGTCGCTGATCCTCGGACTCGAAAACTGACCATGCCCGACGTGCTCGTGATCGGCTCGGGCGGTGCGGGGCTCGCTGCTGCGCTGGCGGCAAACGCTGCTGGCGCCTCAGTCGTGCTCGCCACCAAGTTCGGCGTTGCCTCGTGCAACACGGCGAAGGCACAGGGCGGTATCCAGGCCGCAGTCGGCGCTGACGACTCGATTGAGACGCACTTTGCCGACGTCATGCGGTCCTCGCATGACACGGCCGACCCGACGCTCGCCCAACGGCTCGTTGAAGAGGGGCCCGGCATCGTGCGTTGGCTCGAGGAACTGGGCGTGGCGTTTACGCGCGAAGGCGATGGTTCGTTACGGATTGCCCGTTGCGGTGGAGCGACACGCAAACGCCTACTGCAGGTCGGCGATCGAACAGGGCTGGCAATCGCGGGCGCACTCCGCGATGCCGTGACCGCGCGTGAGGGAATCACCCTGCTCGATCATGCGCCCTTGATTGCCCTTGCGACAGACGGAACAGCACTGCTCGAGCGCGGCGGTGAGCAGCTCGAGATCCGGCCAGGCGCCCTGATCCTGGCCGCTGGCGGGCGCTGTAAGCGGGAGGCCCAGGAGACAGGTGAGCTCTCGACCAATGGCGACGGCGCGACGGGCGAGGTGGCGGCGCTTGCGGTCGCGATCGGCTGCGCCGAGCGCGATCACGACTCGCTGCAGCGACACCCGACCGGAGCCGCCTGGCCCGAGTCGCTGGCGGGCTACGCCGTGCCCGAGACCACGCGCGCCTACGGTGCGCTGCTGCGCAACGCCGCCGGCGAGCAATTCGTCGACGAACTCGGACCGCGCGACGTCGTGGCCGAGGCGATCATCCGCGAGTGTGCCGAGGGTCGCGGGATCACGACTCCCGAAGGCCGTCCCGCGGTGCACCTCGACTGTCGCCCGGTCGATCCTGCCGACGCGGAAATCTCGTTTCCCTACATGCTGCGTCGCTACCGCAAGGCCGGCCTCGACCCGTTGACCGAACTGATCCCCGTCTATCCCGTACTGCACTATCAGAACGGCGGACTCGTGATCGACGAAGACGGCGCCACCACGGTGCCCGGCATCTGGGCAGCCGGCGAGATTACCGGCGGCGTCCACGGTCGCAATCGCATGATGGGCAACTCTCTGCTCGAAATCTGCGTCTTCGGCCGTCGCGCCGGTGCGGCCGCCGCCGCCGCGGTGCGCTGATGACTGAGGTCTTGATCGTTGGCGCCTCGTTCGCCGGGCTCGCTGCTGCACGCGAGCTGAGAGGGCGCGATGTCCTGATCGTCGACCGCTCACCGATCGGCGCCCACCAAACATCCGCGTGCGCACTGCCCCTCCGGCTGGTGCAATGGCTCGGCGCGGAGGAATCGGTCCTCTACGCCGAATCGCGCATGCGTGTCGAGATTGGTGATGCGCAGTGGAACGTCCGCCTGCCTGAGGAATTCGCCGTCATCGACTACGAGGCCTGCTGTCTTGCAATCGCTCGCCAGACCGATGCGCGCTTCGAGCAGATCCGCGTTGTTGGGCGGGATGGCGCCTTCGTGCTCGGGTCCGCCGGCGAGCGGCTCGAAGCCGACTGGCTGATCGACGCCTCGGGCTGGCGCCGCGTGCTCGATCCCGACGGCCCAACGCGCGGCAGCCAGCCAAGCCTCGTGATTGGGACGGAAGACCACGTACCCAC
>JAEMTW010000322.1 GCA_016462095.1 Thermoleophilia bacterium | reverse complement strand
CTCGTGGATGATCACGAGCCGACCACCGCAGAGGCGGTCGGCGGCGTCCATCAACAGCTGGGTGAAGACGCGGTAGTCCTCGGCCGTCAGATCCATGCGCGCATTGATGTCGTAGCGGTTCGCATCGAGGCCGCTGGCGATCAGGAGCAACTCGGGCTGGAAGCGCTCGAGCGCGGGGATCACCACATCGATGAACGCGAGCTCGTACGGCTGGCGACCGCCGCCGGCCGGCAGCGGAATGTTGAGCGTCGCGCCGATACCATGACCATCACCGATGTCGCCGACGAGGCCGCTACCGATCGGATAGTTGTTGTCCTGGTGCAGCGAGATCGCCAGCACGCTCGGGTCGTTATAGAACGCGTGCTCGGTGCCGTTGCCGTGGTGGACATCCCAATCCACGATCGCAACGCGCTTGAGACCGTGGTCGAGTTGCGCGTGGCGAGCGGCAAGCGCCGTGTTGGCAAAGATGCAATAGCCGCGACCAAGGTCGTACTCAGCGTGGTGCCCTGGCGGACGCACGAGTGCGTACGCATTGTCGACGGTGCCCTCAAGGACAGCCGCGACCGCGTTCATCGCACCACCCGCTGCGAGCAGCGCGATCTCGTACCCACCACGACCAAACGGCGTCTCCTCGCCGGCATCGCCACCCGTCGTGTCACTCAACTCCTTGATCCGGGCGATGTAGTCGCGGTCGTGCAGGCGCGCAATCTCATCGACCGTGGCCAGACGCGACGGCACATCGACAAGCTGAGGCGTAATGCCCGCAGCATCGAGCAGGTTCTTGAAGCGACGCTTACCTTCGGGAGTCTCGGGCGACGGCATCGGTTGAAACAACGCCTCCTGCGGCAGCCAGTCGGCATAGCCACGACTGTCAAACCAGACGTACTTCTCATCCCACACAAACCCGGTGCGCGTCATCGTGCATTCCTCCCGTAGATAGCGAGCAGCGTAGCCTGTTTTTGGGCTCGCTTCAGAACCGGATTAGCGCCCAGTGATGCTGAAGTGCTGCGGGTCGAGCGTGCTGCCCGACCAGGCGCCACCCCAACCCCAACCCTCAGCGGCGAAGGCCTTGACGACCTTGTCGCCCGGCAGGATCTGCAGGGGGCTCTTTCGCTTCGTACGATCGATGTATTGCCACGAGGCCTTGTGAAAGACCTTGCCGTTCTCGATCCAAGGGTTCTCGATCGGGTTGATGTCGATCGCATAACCGTAGGCGTGGTTCGACCAGTTGCTCGACCCAGTCGCCGCACGACAATTAAAGGCCGACGTGTTGTTCGCCTCGATCGACTCCCAATCATCGCCACCGTACTTGTCGACAAGATCCATGCGAGCGATCGGGTAGTCGAGCTTCCAGAGGCGCTTGAGGATGCGCTTGACGGCCGGTGCAACGTCGCGATGCACGATCAACTGCCCCGTCGCTGTTCCGCCCGCGGGGAGGTGGTGGGTTGAGGTAATCAGCCGCAGCGAGCCAAACCCAACCGGACAACCCTTGTGCCACGAGACGCCCGTCATGGC
>JAEMTW010000321.1 GCA_016462095.1 Thermoleophilia bacterium | reverse complement strand
GACCCAGGGCTCGCAGTGTGAAGGGACGGTGACGGTCGAGGCGGGCATATGCGACCGCCACGACCGTCACCGGGGTGACCGGCTTAGTGGAACTGCTCTTCCTCTGTCGACCCGACGAGGGCCAAGGTCGAGCTTGCTCCGGCCGATGCGATGGTGGAGATAAGATCGAAGTACCCGGCGCCGACTTCGCGCTGATGGCGGGTGGCCGTGTAGCCCTCTGCCTCCATCGCGAATTCGCGCTCCTGCAACTCGACGTACGCCGTCATGCCGTGCTTGGCGTAGCCCTGTGCAAGCTCGAACATCGACGCGTTGAGTGCGTGGAAGCCGGCGAGGGTGATGAACTGGAACTTGTAACCAAGCTCGCCCAACTCGTGCTGGAAGGCGGCAATCTGCTCGTCGTTGAGCGCGCGCTTCCAGTTGAACGATGGCGAACAGTTATATGCGAGCAACTTGCCCGGGAACTCGGCGTGGATGGCCTCGGCGAACTTGCGTGCCTCGTCCATGTCTGGCGTGCCGGTCTCGCACCAAATCAGGTCGGCGTACGGGGCGTAGGCGAGACCACGAGCGATCGCGCTATCGATACCACCGGAGACGAAGAAGTAGCCCTCGGGGGTGCGCTCGCCGGTCACGAAGGGACGGTCGCGCTCGTCGACGTCGGACGTCATCAGAGTCGCTGCGAGTGCGTCGGTCCGTGCCACGATCAGGGTTGGCACGTCCATCACGTCGGCGGCGAGACGCGCGGCCTGCAGTGTGCGGACGAACTGGCTGGTCGGGATGAGCACCTTGCCACCGAGGTGGCCACACTTCTTCTCGCTGGCGAGCTGGTCCTCGAAGTGGACGCCAGCAGCGCCGGCCTCGATCATGCCGCGCATCAGCTCGTAGGCGTTGAGCGAACCACCGAAGCCGGCCTCGGCATCGGCCACGATCGGGACAAACCAGTCAATCGAATCGTCGCCCTCGGACCAGGTGATCTGGTCCGCGCGCGTCAGTGCATTGTTGAGGCGGCGCACCATCGCGGGCACGCTGTTGGCTGGGTAGAGGCTCTGGTCTGGGTAGACCTCGCCCGACAGGTTGCCGTCGGCAGCGACCTGCCAGCCGCTCAGGTAGATGGCCTCAAGGCCACCCTTGACCATCTGGACGGCCTGGCCGCCAGAGAGGGCGCCAAGCGCGTGCACGTGATGACGGGAATGGATGCGCTCCCAGAGTTTGGCGGCACCGCGCTCGGCAAGCGTGCTGGCGGGCGTGACGGAGCCGCGCAGCTTGACGACTTCCTCAGCCGTATAGACGCGCTCGATGCCAGTCCAGCGGGAATCGTTCGCCCACTTGGCCTCGAGTTCTGCGGTTTGCTCTGCGCGGGTCTTCTGGTCGCTCACGGGGGTGCCTCCGATAACGGACAAAATGTGTCCGGTGGGTAATCAAAGGACTCTAGGCGTCGTGATCGATAAGGTCGAATCGATATCAATCGCCGTTTTGATAGATTTAATTGATGAAACAATGGATTCGGGACAACTAGAGGCC
>JAEMTW010000139.1 GCA_016462095.1 Thermoleophilia bacterium | reverse complement strand
AACCTGCTTCGACTGGTCGTTGATGGCGAGCGGCACTGCGTTCGATCTCGACATCCAAGCCGTCAGCGTCTACGGCGATAACGCGGCTCGTAAGTTGCATTTCAAGAAGGGGTAGGCGGTTGGCACCCTCAGACGCTGCGAGCGTCTGAGGGTGCGTGTCGATTTGATCTCTGCGCCGCGCTTGTCGCCTGACGGGATCAGTAGCCCCCGCGACGCGCAATCAACTCAGAGCCGGTGACACAGGGCGGACATGACAAGTGCGCACTTGTCATGTCCGCCCAGAGCGCCAGACTGGCGGCATGCGTTTGCGTTCGTATTGCGGTTTCTGTGGTGGCCCGCTTTCGTCACTGCACGGCAACCAGCAAGATTGCGTCGCCTGTGGAGTGCCGACCTACCACGACGCTAAGCCGTGCGCAGCTGTGATCGTCCTCGATTCGGTTGGCAACGTGTTGCTCGGCAAGCGGGCGCGCGAGCCGATGCTGGGCCGATGGGATCTGCCAGGTGGCTTCTGTAACCCGGACGAGACGCCAGAGGCCTGTGCCGTACGAGAACTCGCCGAGGAGACCGGATGCGTGATCCACGTTGATCGGTTTTTGGGACACCTGATTGACACCTATGGCGACGACGGTGACTTCACGCTCAACGCCGTCTTTGTCGCGCACATTACGGCGGGCCAACCGGTGCCGGCGGACGACGTTGTTGAACTGCAGTGGTTCGGATTGGACGGTCTGCCAGAACGGGAACTGCTCGCCTTTAGAAGCACAAGCGAAGCACTTGGTTTGCTCGGCTCCTAGGTCGGGGGGAGGACTCAGCGGTGGTTGCGCGAATCTCACGACCGCAATGGCATTTGACGATGAAGACTGGGGCGACGAGCCCTCCCTAACCGGCCTCGAGCAATGGGACGAGGGTGTCTGGGTTGAAGGCGGCCTCGTGTCGATCGAGCGCTACCTCGCGCGACACGCTGCTTTCGAACTTTGGTGCGATGAGCAGACGCGACGGTACGGTCGTGGACCGGGTGGTGCGGAGGCTTAGAGGGCCTTCGCCGGTAGAGTTCGAGACCGTCGACCTTCCGTAACACCTTGAGCTCCTACGATGCCGTCACCGCCACGCCCGACCACATTGCGCTAGAGCACCGCGTGCTCGCGTTGTGGGAGGCCGAATCGACGTTCGAGCAGCTGCGGACCCAGAACGCTGGCGGCACGCCCTATTCGTTTATCGACGGTCCAATTACCGCGAACAACCCGATGGGCGTGCATCACGCATGGGGACGTTCGCTCAAAGATCTGATGCAACGACACCGCGCGATGCGGGGCCACGAGTTGCGCTACCAGAACGGCTTCGATTGTCAGGGCCTGTGGGTTGAGGTTGAGGTCGAGAAGTCGCTTGGTCTCAACTCGAAGCAAGAGATCGAGGAGTACGGTCTCGACCGCTTCGCTCGCGCCTGCCGCGACCGTGTCGCCGAGTACTCCGCGATTCAGGCACGCCAGTCGCAACGGCTCGGACAATGGATGGATTGGGACCGCTCGTACTACACGATGACGGACCCCAACATCGCCTACATCTGGCACTTCCTGAAGGTCTGCCACGAGCGCGAGATGCTCTACCGCGGCAACCGTCCGATGGTCTGGTGCCCGCGCTGCGGCACGTCGCTCTCGCAGCACGAGTTGATCGATTCCTATCAGGACCGGACGCACCCAACGTTGCATGTCCGCTTCCCGTTCGTCGATGCGCCCGAAGAGGCAGTCGTGATTTGGACGACAACTCCCTGGACGCTACCGGCGAATGTGGCGGCTGCCGTGGATCCGACGGCCGAGTACTCCGGCGTGCGCACGTCACTCGGTATCGACTGGGTGATGTCGACGCGTGTCGAGGATCTGTTTGGCGAAGGTGCCGACGTCGCACGCACGGCACTCGGAGCCGAGCTCGTCGGCAAGGCGTACGTTGGACCGTTCGACGAGCTTGCGGCCCAAGCGGAGGTTACCCATCGGGTCGTCGCCTGGGACCTGGTCTCGGACAACGAAGGCACCGGCGTCGTCCACATTGCTCCTGGCTGTGGTGCTGAGGACTTCGAGCTCGGTAAGCGCGAGGAGCTCCCCACGCTCGTACCGGTCGATGAGGCGGGCCACTTTACGGAGGAGTACGGCTGGCTGGCTGGGATGGCTACGGCCGATGCAGCCGAGCCGATCACCGCGCATCTCGAGAAGAACGGTGTGCTCGTGCGCTCGGGCTCGATCGACCATCGCTTCCCCGTCTGCTGGCGCTGCGGCACCGACCTGATCTTCCGGGTCGTCGAAGAGTGGTTTATCGCCGCCGACAAGGTGCGACAGCCGATGATTGAGGCAGCAGCGACAGTCAACTGGGTGCCAGAGCAGTACGGCAAGCGAATGGAGGATTGGCTGCGCAACATGGGGGACTGGTGCATCTCCCGCAAGCGCTATTGGGGCCTGCCACTGCCGTTCTATCGAGCGCCATCGGGCGAGTTCACGGTGATCGGCTCGGTCGAGGAGTTGCGAGAACGAGCGGTTGATCCGATCGATGATCTGCAGGAGCTGCATCGGCCGTGGATCGATGACATTCGCATCCGTACCGATAGTGGTGAGATTGCGGAGCGCGTCACCGAGGTCGGCGACTGCTGGCTCGACGCCGGCATCGTGCCGTTCTCGACGCTCGGTTGGGGTCGCGACACCTACACGCCCGAGGGCTACGCCGAGGGCGCCGGCGTTGGGTTGACTCGTGCCGATTTGCCCGATCATGCCTACTGGGAGAAGTGGTTCCCAGCCGACTGGATCTCTGAGATGCGCGAGCAGATCCGACTTTGGTTCTACTCGCAGTTGTTTATGAGCGTCGTCTTGGTTGGCAAGGCTCCGTACAAGTCCGTCTTGGGCTACGAGAAGCTGCACGACGAGACGGGCCGTGCGATGCACAAGTCGTGGGGCAACGCGATCTGGTTCGATGACGCCGTCGAGGAGATGGGTGCCGACGTGATGCGCTGGTTGTACGCGCTGCAGACGCCGTCCCAAAACATGAGCTTTGGCTACGGGCCGGCGAACGAGGTCCGCCGCCGCCTGTTGACGCTTTGGAACAGCTACTCGTTCCTGATCCGGTACGCAGAGATCGACGACTTTACTCCGACCTGGTCGGATCTTGAGACGCGGCCACCGGCGACGACCGCTCTCGATACGTGGATCGTGGCTCGAGTGGACGAGACGATCATCGCCTGCGACGAGGCGCTCGACGCCTACTGGACGCCAACGTACGCACGCGCGGTCGAGTCGCTCGTGGACGACCTCTCGGCGTGGTACATCCGCGGTTCGCGTGCCCGCTTCTGGCGCTCGGAGAGCGATGCAGACAAGGATGCGGCGTTCCGCACGCTCTGGTACTGCCTCGCGCAGATCTGTCGCCTGATTGCACCAGCGATGCCATTTATGGCGGATGAGATTTGGCAGAACCTCGTGCGCGGTCGCGCCGAGGGAGCCCCGGACTCTGTCCATCTGAGCAGTTGGCCGACGGCGAACACGCCGGACTCGGCTGCACTGCTTTCGATGGGTCTTGCGCAGACGGCTATTTCGCTCGGGCGTGCCGCGCGCGCGCAAGGCAACCGTAAGCTGCGCCAGCCGTTGCGAGAGGCTGTGATCGCCACCCCAGATGCTGCTGCGCGTGCTGCGGTTGAGCGTCTCAGTGCCGAGATTGCGTTGGAGCTGAACGTCAAGAGCGTCCGCTTTGCCGATGCGGTTGACGAGTTGTTGGAGATCGAGATCATTCCGAACTTCCGCGCGCTTGGCCCGAAGCTCGGTAAGGACATCCCGCGTGTGCAGCAGTTGCTGAAGGACGGCGACTACGCGCGCAGTGAGGCTGGGGTGGAGGTCGGTGGCTACACGTTGACTGACGATGAGGTCGAGTTTCGAACGCGCCCGCGTGAGGGCTTTGCCGTTGCAGACGAAGGTGGACTTGCTGTCGCTGTCGATACGGACCTCGACGAGGAGCTAGAGGACGAGGGGCTGGCTCGCGAGCTGATCCACTTCATCCAAGGCGAGCGGAAGGCAGCCGGGTTCGAGGTTGCCGACCGCATCACGATCGAGATTGCGCCCAACGCCCGCGCAGAGCGCGTCTTGGCACGCTTCGGTGACGAGATTGCCAACGAGACGCTGTGCACAGCATTGACAAGCGCGAGTGTGGTGGATGGCGCTGCCTTCGAGTCTGACGGCTGCGCTGTGGTCGTTCGCGTCGCCCTCGCCTAGAGCGCCTCGGCTCCAGCAAGAGCGCATGGAAGACTGTGCGCGTGGAAGGCTCCCGGCTCCCTGCGGCGATTGTTCGACAGCTTCCCAATGCGCTGACGACGGTGCGGCTCGCGGCGGTCCCGCTGTTTGCGGCGTTGCTGCTGTCGGCCAACGGTGCTCCCGCACCAATGGCGGCCGCTGTCTTCGCCTTCGCAGCGCTGACTGATTTTCTGGATGGCGAGCTTTCACGACGGTTACACGCTCAGAGTCGCTATGGGCGCCTACTGGATCCGATCGCAGATCGCCTGCTGATCGACGTTGCGGCGATTCTGCTCTGGCACGAAGGCAGGGTTCCCCTGGCTCTGGTCGTGATCCTGCTGGTCCGCGATGTGCTTCTGCTCGGGTCCCTCGTGGTCGGCCCTGGGCGTGGCTACGGAGTCCGGGTCAACGTGGTTGGCAAGGCCGGCACGCTGGTGATGATGATGGGTCTGCTGTTGACGATTGTGACGCCCCCCGAGTCCGTTCCGGTGGGCCTCGTGCTGTGGACGGGTGTGTCGCTTCTCCTCCTAGCGGGGGCGGTGTATGCCCGCGGTGTGATCCGCCAACCACGCAAGGAACGCAGTTCGAAACATCCTGCGGGCACGGCTCAGAGGTAACCCTCAACTAGCGCTGTACCCTTCGGGCGTTTCCGGTGTATGCTCTCCGAACATGTTTTGCCAGGAATGCGGATATCGGAATGCAGCGACTGCGCACTACTGTGCGAAGTGCGGCACGCTGCTCGATCCCGATGCGCCGGATGACACGGCCACCTATACCGGCGATACCGACACGCAGGAGGTCCCAGCGACGCCGGGTCATCAGCTCCCAGCCGTCGTGATTCGCACCGGCGGTCGGGCTGGCGAGCACATCCCACTGCTCCAACCACGGGAGACAATCGGTCGCGCTGGCGAGGCGTCGATCCTGCTCGACGATGTGACAGTCTCGCGCCGTCACGCTGCGATTGAGGCAGAGGCTGACGGACACTACTTGGTCGATCTTGCCAGCCTCAACGGCACCTACGTGAATCATCGTCGCATCGAGCGTGCACGCCTCCGCGACGGCGACGAGGTTCAGATCGGCAAATTCAAAC
>JAEMTW010000008.1 GCA_016462095.1 Thermoleophilia bacterium | reverse complement strand
TTCCTGCTACGGTCGCGGCTTCCGCAATGACACCCGCCACCCCCGACACATCTGCTTCGACGCTCTGGTCTGCCGTCTCGCTTGAGCTCCAGCAGACGCTCGCACCACCGACCTACAGCGCGTGGTTCGGTCGGGCCAGCGCACGCAGCCTGACGGCAGAGACGCTCGAGGTCGAAGTGCCGAACGAGTTCGTGCGGGGCTGGATCTCTGGCCACTTCATGGATCTCGTCACGTCCGCAGCAGCGACCGTCAATGGCACGCCACTCGAAATCTCAATCGTAGTTGGTATCGAAAGCACGCAGCTCGCCCCTCCTGCTGCGCCGATCGACACCCCGACTGTGGAGACACCGGCGACGGCGCCCATTGCGGCGATTCCGGCTGCTGCACGCGCTGAGCGCGTGGCGTCCCTCAACCGCAACGCGACGTTCGAAACCTTCGTCATCGGCCCCTCGAATCGCTTTGCCCATGCTGCGGCGCTCGCCGTTGCCGAGTCGCCAAGCCAGGCCTACAACCCGCTGTTCATCCACGGCCCCACAGGGCTTGGCAAGACGCACCTGCTGCAGGCAATCGCGCACTACGTCACCACCTCGACGCCGGACATGACCGCGTGTTACGTGACGTGCGAGGCCTTCACGAACGACTTCATTGAGGCGCTGCGCGAAAAGCGCATTGAGCACTTCAAGAACCGCTATCGCACCTACGACGTCTTGCTCGTAGACGACATCCAGTTCTTGTCGGGTCGCGAGGGAATTCAGGAAGAGTTCTTCCACACGTTCAACACGCTGCACGAGAGTGGCAGTCAGATCGTGCTCTCCTCGGATCGCCCGCCGCGCGAAATTGCGCGCCTCGAGGATCGTCTCCGCTCCCGCTTTGAGTGGGGTCTGATCACCGATGTGCAGCCGCCCGATCTAGAGACGCGTATTGCCATCCTGCGCAAGAAGGCCTCGCGCGATGGCATCACGATCGACGACCCCGAGGTGCTCGCTGCGATCGCGATGCGCGTGCAGACGAACATCCGAGAGCTCGAGGGTGCCCTGACGCGCGGTGTCGCGTTCGCGATGCTCAATGGCGAGCCGTTGACGGTCGAACTGGTCCGCGATGTGCTCAGCTCGCAGTACCCCGAAGACTCGCGGCCTGTCACGGTCGAGAGCGTGCAGCGCGTCGTGGCCGACTACTTCTCGCTCTCGGTCGATGAGTTGCGCTCCGAGCGCCGCACGCAGACGATTGTGTTTCCGCGCCAGGTTGCGATGTACCTGAGCCGCGAATTGACCGACATGTCGCTGCCGCAGATTGGTCGTCTGTTCGGCGGGCGCGACCACACGACGATCCACTACGGGCACGACAAGATTGCCAAGCGCATCAAGGAAGATCGCTCGCTCTACAACCTCGTGCAAGAGCTGACGGCCACAATTCGGCGGCTCGGCTAATGCTGAGTGCTGTGGATAACCGGTCGGAAAACAGCGGGAGAGCGCTGGGAGGGCTACACGTTCTGTCCACAGCGACTAACGTCTCCCAAGATCACTCCACGCGTTGTGGGGAAAGCTCCGTTGGTCATACCCAAAGCATCAACACCCTGAACTGCCCTAAATCGCTGTACCAGAGCGGTGTTCATCGAGTTATCCCCGTCATCCCCAGCCCCTATGGTTATGACGATAGAGAAAAGGTTCTTACAACCATTACCATCGGGAAAGCCGCTGTATGAAGATTCGTTGCAACCGAGAGCACCTCGCTGATCGACTCGCCCAGGCTGCGCGAGCTGCGTCGACGCGCGCCAATCTTCAGAGCGCTTCGCATGTTCGACTGACGGCTTCGAGTGGTGAAACTCCGGTCGAGTTGGCAGCGACTGATCTTGAGATGACGCTGCGCGTTCCGCTCGATGCTGACGTCGAGCAAGAGGGCTCGGTGTTGTTGCCAGCGAAGATCGCTCCCGAGTTGATTCGCGCGTTGACGGGCGAAACGGTCGAGCTGTCGGCGGGCGAGGATGGCCGCGTGTTGGTCACCGCAGGCTCGTCGTCGTACACGCTCTACGGGTTGCCTGTCGATGAGTTTCCTCAGCTGCCCGAGATCGATCACGAGCATCTCTTCGAGACCGATTGTTCAACCTTCGCCGAAGTCGTAAGCCGCGTAAAGCGCGCTGCGTCGCGCGATGAAAGCCGTCCCGTTTTGACGGGCGCCCTCGTTCGCTTCGAGCAGGATCGCCTGATCATGGCGGCGACCGATTCGTATCGCCTGGCTGTCGCAGAAGCACCGCTCGCAAAGGCTCCACCCGAGGCGCTCGAGGCAATCATCCCCGTCAAGGCGATGGAAGAAGTCGTGCGGCTCGCAGGCTCCTCTTCGAGTCCGCTTAGCGTGGCAATCGGTGAGGGCTTGGTGACGTTCGGCATCGATGGGCTGTGGCTCAGTGTTCGTCGCATTGAAGGGCAGTTCCCCAACTTCACCGCACTTCGTCCCGAGGGCATCGAGCACTCGATCACGATCGCGAAAGACGAGCTCCTTGAGGTCGTCAAGCGCGTCGGCATCGTGGTGCGCCAGAACACGCCAGTGCGCGCCGAGCTGTCGACGGGGACGTTGAGTCTGTCCGCTCGCACCGCTGACGTCGCTGAGGGCGCCGAGTCGATTCCTGTCGCCTACGACGGTGCGGAGACGATTGAGATCGGCTTCAATCATGAGTTTCTCCGCGACGGCATCGAGAGCGTGCCGGGCGACGAAGTGAAGCTCGGTCTGATCTCCTCGCTGCGCCCCGCGCTGCTCGAGAGTGTGGACGGCACGTTCTGGTACGTGATCATGCCGATCCGCATCTGAGTCGATGCGCGTCGACCTGCTTCGGGTAGCGGGCTTCCGTTGTCACTCCGAGGCAGAGCTACGGCCGGTCGCGGGCGTCACTGCGATTGTCGGGCCGAACGGCTCGGGTAAGACGTCGCTGCTCGAGGCTGTGCACCTTGCAGCCTGTGGGACAGGTCTGCGTTCGACGGCAGATGGGCGCATGATCCAGGATGGCGCCGACGAACTCGGTGTGCGCTTGGAGGGGCAGGCAGGTGGCGCTCCGACGACGGTGCGGCTGCGGCTGACGAAGGGCGCACGAACGGTCGAGCTCGATGGTGCAGAGGTCGATGGGCGGACCCTGCGTGAGCGCTGGGCTGCCGTCACATTTATTCCGGACGTGCTCGATCTGATCAAGCGTGGGCCTGCAGTGCGGCGGCTCGCCATGGACCGCGCGATCGAGAGCGCCTGGCCACGCTTTGAGGAGCACGAGCGCGCGTATCGCCAGACGATGGAGCAGCGCAACGCCGTGCTGCGTCGTGTGCGCCGTCGCGAAGGCAGCGAAGACGAATTGGACCCCTGGGATTGGCAGCTGGCCGATACCGCGTCGCTGATCATCGAAGCGCGCGAACGACTCGTCGAACGGCTGGCGCCGCTGTTCCGCGAACGGGTGATCACCCTTGGCTCACCGCAGGCGGCCGCGCTGACCTACGCCCCTTCCGTCGTCGGTGAGTCCGGCGCCATCCTCGCGCTCTTGCAGGAGCGTCGCCGTGAGGACATCGAACGACAGACGACGGGCATTGGCCCGCATCTCGATGATCTCGTCGTCGAGCTCGACGGGCGCGATGCGCGCCGCAGTGCCTCCCAGGGGGAGCAGCGCACGCTGGTGCTCGGGTTCCTCTTGGCCCAGGCAGCCTTAGTCGCCGAGACGCGACATGAGCAACCACTGTTGCTGCTCGACGACGTGTTGTCCGAGCTGGACCGCGATCGACGCATGCGTCTGATCGCCACGGCGCGGGAGCACGGCCAGGTCTTGCTGACCGCGACCGGGGCCGACGGTGTCGACGATTTGGCCGACGAGGTCCACGAACTATCGGTGCGGGCGTGAGCGAGCGACGACGCGATCCGCAGGCCGCGATGCGACTGCCCTCTCCGATCGGGGGCGACATCCGCGGCGCGGTGCCGCCCGACCTCGGTCCCGTCCGGCGCATTCTTGGCGTCTGGAACGAGACGGTCGGAGCAGGCCTCGCGCGCTTCGCACAGCCCGCCCGCATCACCCGCGAAGGCGTCCTCATCGTCCACGCCGCTGACGCCAGCTGGGTGCACGCGATCACGCTCGAGCAGCGCACGATTCTCAAGAAGTTGAAGGAGCAGTTGGCGGGCGATGCGCCGGTCGAGCTCCGCGTCGAAATTGGTCCGGTCGACACGCGCCTGCCGGAGCCGCCACCCGAGCCGACACCGATCCAGCCGGCGGCCCAGAAGAAGGCCGACGAGATGGTCGCCGGGGTCGACGATCCGCGCCTCAAAGCGGCGCTGAGTCGAGCGATTGCCCGGTCGCTTTCGCGGCGTTCTGAGTAGGGCGTTTCGAGGTCTCAAAGAGGGCTCATTCGCGCAGGAAATGCGTACTTCGTCACAGAAGGCATAAAATCCCGAAAAGCGCGTAACGATGCGGCTTTTCCCGGGGATACCTCTGGTAGAGTAGGGGGTGCATTCACCAACCGGTGAACACTCAGGAAGAAGCCCTTGACCGAGTCCTACGGCGCCAGCAATATCACCGTCCTCGAAGGCCTTGAGGCCGTGCGCCGACGCCCCGGTATGTACATCGGTACGACAGGCGCCCGCGGTCTCCATCACCTAGTCTGGGAGGTGCTCGACAACGCGGTTGACGAAGCGCTTGCCGGGTACTGCACCGAGGTCACGATCACGCTGCACACTGACGGCTCCGCGACCTGCATCGATAACGGGCGCGGTATCCCCGTCGAGATGATGGCCGACCAGGGTATGTCCGCTGTCGAAGTCGTCCTCACGAAGCTGCACGCCGGCGGTAAGTTCGGCGGCGGCGGCTACAAGGTCTCCGGTGGTCTGCACGGCGTCGGTGTCTCCGTCGTCAACGCGTTGTCCGAGAAGCTGCACATCGAAGTGCGCCGCGACGGCTTTATCTTCTCGCAGGATTACGCCAAGGGCGATCCGCAGAACTCGCTCAGCAAGGGCGAGGCGTGGAGCGGCCAGAGCAGCACGGCGATCACCTTCCTGCCCGACGGCGAGATCTTCGAAGAGATCCGCTTCGACCGCGACACGCTCGCCCTCCGCATGCGCGAGATGGCATTCCTCACGCCGGTGCTGGCCCTGCGCCTCATCGACGAGCGCGGCGATGGCTCCGACGAGACCTGGAAGTACGAAGGCGGCATTGGTGAGTACGTCGCCTTCATGAACCAGGGCAAAGAGCTCGTGCACACGGGCATCGTCGTGGTCAGTTCGCGCGACGAAGAGAGCAGCGTCGAGATCGACGTCGCCCTGCAGTGGAACCAGACGTACCAGCCGTCGATCTACTCCTTTGCCAACGCCATCAACACCCACGAAGGCGGCAGCCACCTGGTTGGCTTCCGCACCGCCGTCACGCGCGTCGTCAACTCCTACGCGCGGGCCAACGGCCTGCTCAAGGAGAAGGACGAAAACCTAACCGGCGAAGACGTCGCCGAAGGCCTGGCCGCAGTCATCTCCGTGCGCCTGCCCGAACCACAGTTCGAAGGGCAGACCAAGACGAAGCTCGGCAACACGCACGTCCGTGGCATCGTTGATAGCGCCTCCAACTCGGCGCTCGCTCAGTACTTCGAAGAGCATCCGGCCGAGGCCAAAGCGATCGGACAGAAGGTCGTTTCGGCGGCCCGCGCCCGCGCAGCAGCCCGCAAGGCCCGCGAGGCAGCCCGCAAGACGGCCTTCGGCAGTGGCGGCCTGCCCGGCAAACTGACCGACTGCGTCACCACGGACCCCTCGATTTCCGAGCTGTACCTCGTCGAGGGAAACAGCGCAGGCGGAACGGCTGTCGATGCCCGCGATCGCGAGTTCCAAGCGATCCTGCCGCTCCGCGGAAAGATCCTCAACGTCGAGAAGGCCCGCATCGATCGCGTCTTCGGCAACGCCGAGATTCAGGCGATGGTTGCGGCAATGGGCATCGGTGTTGGCGACGACATCGACACCGAAAAGGCGCGCTACCACAAGCTCGTGCTGATGACCGACGCCGATGTCGATGGTGCCCACATCCGCACGCTGATCCTGACGTTCCTCTACCGGCACATGCAGCCACTGATCGACGCGGGCTACGTCTACATCGCTCAGCCGCCGCTCTATCGCGTGCGCCTGGGCAAAGAGCAGATGTACCTGTCGAAGGATTCCGAGGTCGAGGACTACGCGGTTGGCCAACGCCTCGCGCAGGTCACCGCGATGGCAGGCGAAGCGAAGCTGCCGCTCGACCAAGAGCTGTATCGCTCGATCGTCAAGTCGGTCCGCGAGCAAGAGCTGATGACTACGCGCATGCGTGGAGCCTTCGGCCCGATCGTGGCCGAGCTGGCGAAGCACCCGAGCCTGCTCGAGGCGAATGTCGAGCCGGAAGCGATCAGCGAATGGTTCGCCAAGGGCGGTGCCGACGACGAGTTCGTCACGGTCGAGGTCACCAGCAGCGACGAGGACGGCTCGATCATGCTGCGCCGCACCGAGCGCCACACGGGTGCCGTCGAGACGATTCCGCTGCCACTCAACCTCTTTACGGGAGCCGCGTACGAGGGTCTGCGCCGCAGCCACAAGCGCCTGCTCGAGCTCGTCGGCCCGGGGCCGTTTACGGTCACCCAGGGCCGCAAGCTGATCGAGGCAGTTGGCCACGCAGCGCTCCGCGAAGCAATCTTCGACTGCTGCAAGGATGGCATCGAAATCAGCCGCTTCAAGGGCCTCGGCGAGATGAATGCCGACCAGCTGCGCGATACCGCAATGGCACCACAGACGCGCACGCTGCTGCAGGTCACGATGGAAAGCGCGGCCGAGGCCGACGCCATGTTTGTCACCTTGATGGGCGACCAGGTCGAAGACCGTCGTGCCTTCATCGAATCGCACGCCCGCGACGCACAGGGAATAGATGTCTGAGCCAGAAGCACCTGTCGAGGAGCCGTACGGCGGCTCCGAACCGCGCGAACTAGCCGACGAGATGCGCACGTCGTATCTCGATTACGCGATGAGCGTGATCGTCGGGCGCGCGCTGCCCGATGTGCGCGACGGCCTCAAACCAGTGCACCGACGCGTGCTCTACGCGATGGACGAACTGGGCCTGCAGCCCAACCGCCCGCACGTCAAGTGCGCCAAGGTCGTGGGCGAGACGATGGGCACGTACCATCCGCACGGCGACCAGGCGATCTACGACACGCTCGTCCGCATGGCGCAGCCGTTCTCATCGCGCGCCATCTTGGTCGATGGTCAGGGTAACTTCGGCAACGTCGACGGCTTCTCTGCCGCCGCCATGCGCTACACCGAGTGCCGCCTGTCCCGTGTAGCGACGCTGATGCTCCGCGATATCGACGCCAACACCGTCGATTTCGGGCCCAACTACGACGGCTCGCGTGAGCAGCCGCTGGTTCTGCCCGCGAGGTATCCAAACCTGCTCGTCAACGGCTCGTCGGGCATCGCCGTCGGCATGGCGACGAACATTCCGCCGCACAACCTCGGCGAGGCCGTCAACGCCACAATCGCGATGATCCGCAACCCGGAGATCTCGCTCGAAGAACTGATGCAGATCATGCCCGGTCCGGACTTCCCGACCGGTGGCGTCATTATGGGCCACGCGGGCATTCGCGCCGCGTACGCGACGGGCCGCGGCAAGATTCGGCTCCGCGCCACGACCGATATCGAAGACCTGCCGAGCGGCAAGAGCGCGATTGTCGTCACGCAGCTGCCGTTTACGGTCAAGAAGGGCGGCGACGACGGCGTCATCGCCAAGATTGCCGAGCTCGCAGTCGAGAAGGTGATGCCCGAGATCTCGGACGTCAAGGACCACTCGTCCGACGAGGGCATGCGCATCGTGATCGAGCTGAAGAAGGACGCGATCGCCACGGTCGTCCTCAACAAGCTCTACAAGCACACGCAGCTGCAGGTCACGTTCGGCGCCAACATGGTGTCGCTCGTCGACGGCGTGCCACGCACGCTCGGCGTCCACGACATGCTGCGCCACTACATCGCGCATCAGCGCGACGTCATCGTGCGCCGCACGAAGTTCCAGCTCGATCGAGCCGAGCGTCGCTGTCACATCCTTGACGGCTACCTGATCGCCCTGACCAACCTCGACGCGATCATCAAGTTGATCCGCAACTCGAAGGATCCCGAGCAGGCGCGCCAGAACCTCCAAACCGAATTCGGCATGTCCGAAGTCCAGGCGCAGGCGATTGTCGACCTTCGCCTCGGTCGCCTGACCGGTCTCGAGCAGGACGCGATTCGGGCCGAGCACGCCGAATTGACGACCAAAATCGCCGAGCTGCGCAGCATCCTCGCCGACGAGAGCCGCGTCTCGCAGGTGATCATCGAAGAGCTCGAGGCGATCCAGGCCGAGTTTGCCGACGATCGCCGCACCTCGATCAGCGCGGTCGAGGGCGAGATCGACATGGAAGAGCTGATCGCCGACGAGGAGATGGTCATCACCATCACCAACGGCGGCTACATCAAGCGCCTGCCGGTCGACACGTATCGCGCACAGCGCCGTGGTGGCGTGGGCGTGCGCGGCATGCAGACCAAGGAGGACGACTGGATCGAGCACCTGATCACTGCGTCGACCCACGACTACGTGCTGTTCTTCACGTCGTTCGGCAAGGTCTACCGCGCCAAGGCCTACACGTTGCCGATCGGCACACGCGACTCCAAGGGCCGAGCCCTCGTCAACGTGTTGCCCCTCCGTGAGGGCGAGCGCGTGATGGCGGCCTTCACGACGCGCGACTACACGGAGGGCAAGTACCTCGTCTTTGGTACCCGCAAGGGCATCGTCAAGAAGACCGAGTTCCTCGCGTACAACACGATTCTCAAGGCCGACGGCATCATCGCGATCAACCTTCGCGAGGGCGACGAGTTGGTCGATGTGCGCCTCACCAATGGCCAAGATCGCATCTTGATGGTCTCGAAGTCTGGCCAGGCTGCGCTCTTCTCCGAGGAGAGGGTGCGCTCGATGGGTCGCTCCGCCTCGGGCCTGATCGGCATGCGTCTGACCGGCAACGACGAAGTCATCGCACTGCGCGTGCCTCAGGAGGGCGACGACGTGCTCGTCATCACCGAGGGCGGCTACGGCAAGCGCTCGCCGATCTCCGAGTACCGCGAGACCGGTCGTGGTGCCAAGGGTGTTCGCACGATTGCCGCCAAGGCCGAGGCCGATCGTGGCCCGCTCGTCGCGGCACATTGCGTGACGGGCGAGGAAGACCTGATCGTCACGACGGCCAGCGGCATCGTCACGCGCATGGCCGTCGGCGAAGTTCGTTCGATGGGCCGCTCGACGTCCGGCGTTCGTGTTCAGCGCATCCGCGGCGAAGAGGATCGTGTCTCGTCCTGCGCGATTGTGCCGGCAGACGATGCGGTTGAAGAGCTCGACGACGTGGACGGCGTAGAGGTGCCAGAAGGCACGGCCGCTGCGACGGAGACCATCGTCCTGGCGGACGCCGTCAACGTTGCCGACCCAGACGAGCTCGCCGACGATGACACCGTCGAGCCGGTCGAAGAAGACGACGCGGATACCGCGGACGACGACGCGGACATTGCGGACGACGACGGCGCTGACACTGCGGATGACGACGGCGCTGACACTGCGGATGACGACGACGCGGACGACGAGTAGCCGTCGCACTCTTTGGCTGGTGCGAAGGCACCGGCGTTAGAGTGAGGACATTATGAATACACGCCTGCGGATCCTCGCTGCTGGTGCCCTCGTGCTCGTTGCCGCGGGTCTGATTGCCGCCTGTGGTGGCAGTTCGTCGACGACGACGGCAACGGCAACCGTCACGGAGACCGCCACGGCGACCGAAACGGTCACCGCCACGGCGGAGGCGACAACGTCTGCCTCGACCACGGCGGACGGCAACACGATCTACACCGAAGACAACACAACGATCGATGTGGCCACGGGCGATTCGGTCACGATCCAGTTGCCGATCAATCCGAGCACGGGCTACACGTGGGTGCCGTACTTCCCGCTCGAGTACATGCAATTGTCGGATGAGATTCTCGAGACGGAGAGCGACGGTGCGGTCGGTGTTGGCACGCACGAGCAGTGGGTCATCGCGATCAACACTCCAGGCCCCGCTGAGATCGTCTTCGACTACTTCCCACCGGGCAATGGCGTCAAGTCCGAGCGTTCGGTGACCTTCACCGTCAACGCCTCGTAGGCGACATTCTGGGCCCGGGCCCAAAGTGTCGCCTACCGCCAACCCGCTTCAGTGCTGAGGTGTCAGTCCGAAGCGCAGTCTAAAAATCAGTCTGCTGTCCAGGTGTCGGGCGGAAAGTGGCCGACCTCCCAGATGTGGCCGTCGGGGTCGCAGAGAAAGAGGATGCGTGGACCGGAAGGCTTGTCTTCTGCCGGCGCGAGGACACGTACGCCGGCGGCCTCTGCCCGGACTTGACACGCATCAACGTCGCCAGCCTCGGGCATCGCGATCGCGATCGTGATCGGCCCAGGCATGGCAGGAAAGGCCGCCACGCCCGTCTCGCTTTCGAGGATTTCGGCTTGGATCAGGTCGAGCTTGAGATTGTCGAGTACAAAACGCGCAAGGATCTCGTTTTGGCTCTGTTTCACGAAGCCAAAGACATCTTCGTAGAACGCGACAGACGCAGGAAAATCTCGGACAGCGAGCGTGATTGAGTCGACGCGGGTGGGAACAACCTTCATCTCTACGACCTCCGATCGGGCTGGCGCGACTCTAGCAGCGTTGCGAGGCGACATTCTGGGCCCGGGCCCAAAGTGTCGCCTGCCGCCAACCCGCTTCATTCCTGCGACATCAGCGCGAACATCTGTCGTAGCGACATTCTGGGCCCGGGCCCAAAGTGTCGCCTCTGAGGCATTGCTAGTCGAGGACGCGTTCGACTTCGCCTGCCGCGAAGCTCTGCGTCGAGCCGTCGGCGAGTGTCAAAACGAGACAGCCCGAGGAGTCGATGCCGGCCGCAGTGCCTGCGAGCTCGCCGTCGGGCAGTCGTAGGGTCAGCGCGTGGCCGACGAGGCCGTCGAGCGCGGCGTAGCGGGCGAGAAATGCAGGCAGACCCTCGCGATCGAAGAGGGCGAGGGCGGCGTCGAGTCGGTCGGCAAGCGATTCGAGCAGAGCGATGCGGTCGATTTCCACGCCACCTTCGACAAGGAGCGACGTTGCCGGCAGGCGATCGGTCGGCGGCAATTCGTCGCGTGTCAGGTTTGCGTTGATGCCGATGCCGATGATTGCGAAGGGCGGTCCAGTCGCGGGCGTGACGAGTTCGACGAGGATGCCAGCCACCTTGCCACCGGCCACCACCAGATCGTTTGGCCAACGCAGTTGCGTGGGGAGAGGGAGCGACTCGGCAACGGCGATGCCGACGACGAGCGACAGGCTGCTCAGCTCGGTGAGTGCGCGGGTGGGGCGTGCCAGATACGAAAACATCAAGGCCTTGCCTGGTGGATCGCTCCAGGTGCGGCCGCGCCGGCCGCGACCAGCGGTCTGATGATCCGTTACACAGATCGTCCCCGCAGGGGCACCAGCAAGCGCCTCATCGCGCACGATGTCTTGTGTCGACGGGCAACTCGCGCGCGTAATGACGTTGCGGGGTGTCGCTCGTTGCGAGGCGGAGGTGTCCACGCGGCTACGATACCCCCGTGACCGCCCCTACGCGCACACCGACCTCTGGAGGCGGAGATGACCGCCCTTGATCGAGACGCCATTCAGGCGATCATTCCGCATCGCGACCCGTTTCTCTTCGTGGATGAAATCGTTGAGCTCGAGCCGGGTGTCCGCGCCCATGGTCGCTGGATAATCACGGGCGATGAGTGGTTTCTCCAAGGCCACTTTCCGGGCAATCCGATCGTGCCTGGTGTGGTGATGGTTGAGGCCTCCGCTCAAGTGGCCGCGATCTGTGCGTTGACGCACCCCGATCATCAGGGCAAGTTTGGCGTCTTTGCAGGTATCGATGACGTCCGCTTTCGCCGTATCGTGCGCCCGGGCGACGTGCTCGACATGGTGATCGACGTGGATCGTCTGCGTGGCCGGATTGGTCGTGTCCGCGCGACCGTCACCGTCGGCGACGAGCCAGCTGTTGAGGGCGTTCTGACCTTCGGACTCTTGTCGGAGCCGCCCGCGTGATCGCAGCGGTCGAATCGGATCTGGCAATCATCTCCGTCGGGGCAGCGATTCCCGACCGTGTAGTGACGAACGATGAGATCTCTCAGCGCGTCGAGACGGACGACGCCTGGATCCAAGAGCGCACCGGCATTCGCGAGCGTCGCATTGCCGCCGAAGGGCAGACGGTCACCTCGTTGGCGATCATCGCTGCGCGGCAGGCGCTCGAGCGTGCGGATATCGCGCCCGCCGAGATCGATTTGATCCTGACGGCAACGGCCTCGCCCGAGCGCTCGTTTCCTTCGATTTCTGCGCTCGTCGCCGACGATATCGGCGCCCACAGCGCGGGCGCTGTCGACATGCTTGCGGCCTGTGCAGGCTTTGCCTACGCCTTGGGGCACGCAGTCGCGCAGATCCACGCCGGTCTAGCGACCACGGTGATGGTGATCGGCAGCGAGGTGCTGTCGGGCATCACCGACTGGGACGACCGCGGCACGTGCATCTTGTTTGGCGATGGCGCGGGCGCGATCATTGTTCGTGCGGGCGCGGCTCCGACGAAAGAGCATGTCGTCGTCGAGCTCGGCGTCGACGGTTCGAAGGGCGGCGACCTGGTCGGCGATCTCACCTCGCGCAACGGCGAGCCGGTCGACCGCAACATCCGCATGAACGGCAGCGTCGTCTATCGCTTTGCCACACAGGCAATTGTCGACTCGACGCGGCGCGTGCTTGAGGCGGGCGGCTGGACCCAAGACGACGTCGACCTTTTCGTCCCGCACCAGGCGAACTTACGCATCATCGAGAGTGGAGTGGCGCGCCTCAAGTTTCCGAGCGAGCGCGTCGTGATTACCCTCGATCGCTATGGCAATACGTCGTCGGCGTCGATTCCGCTCTGCCTCGACTACGCGTGGCGCACCGGCCGCTTGCAGCCGGGCCAACGCCTGCTAATGATGGGACTCGGCGGCGGCCTCGCCTGGGGCACGTGCCTGATTCGGTGGATGGGAGAACCCGCATGAAAACCGCTTTTTGCTTTCCAGGACAGGGCTCGCAGGCTGTTGGCATGGGCGTCGCCTTCGCTGATGCGTCGCCGGCCGCCGCTGCGGTCTTTGCTGAGGCCTCTGCGGCGTACGGCTCGGACCTGCTCGAGCTCTGTCGCAGCGGGCCGAAGGAGTTGCTCGATCAGACCGAGATCACGCAGCCCGCACTGACGACCGCTTCGCTCGCCTGCTTGGCGGCGGTTCGCGAGGCCGGGATTTCTGCAGACGTCTCGATCGGGCACTCGGCCGGCGAGTATGCGGCGCTGGTCGCCTCGGGCATTCTCAGCGTGGGCGATGCGATTCGACTGACGCAGGCGCGTGGCGTGGCGACGGCCGCTGCTGCCGTGCGGACGCCAGGCGCAATGGCCGCAGTGATCGGCCTCGAGGATGCCCAGGTCGAAGCGCTTTGCGATGGCATCGACGGGGTCTGGGTTGCGAACTACAACTGCCCGGGACAGGTGGTGGTGTCGGGCGAGCACGAGGCAGTCGACGCCTTCATCGAGGCTGCGACTGAGGCCGGCGCGCGACGCGCGCTCAAGCTAGCGGTGTCGGGTGCGTTCCACTCGCCGCTGACCGCCGCAGCAGCGGACGATCTACGGCCCGCGCTCGAGGCGACGACGTTCCAGGCCCCGACCAGCAAGTTCTTTTCGACGGTCACCTGCCAGGATGAGGACGAGTCGGCAATTGTCGAGATCCTCACGGCGCAACTCGGAGCCCCGGTACGCTTCACGCAGGCGGTGCAGTCGCTTGCCAGCCAGGGTGTCACCGAGTTCATCGAGGTGGGCCCGGGCGGAGTGCTCGCCGGTCTGATTCGACGCATTGACCGGAGTTGTACGACAGTTACGATCGGTGATCCCGAAGGGCTCGCCAAGGCACAGGAGGTGCTCCCCCATGGCTGAACGACCGCTTGAAGGACGCGTAACGCTCGTCACGGGTGGGTCGCGTGGCATTGGCGCCGCGATTTCGCAGCAATTGGCTGCCGCCGGCGCCAAGGTGGGCGTCAACTACACCGCTAATCGCGAGGCTGCCGACGCTGTCGTCGCTGCGATTACGGCAGCGGGAGGCGAGGCGGTTGCCATCCATGGCGACGTCAGCGACCCCGAGGCCGCTGGTGCGATGGTCGACGCGACCGAAGAGGCCTTCGGCGACGACCTTTGGAATCTGGTCGCGAACGCGGGTATTACCCGCGACAACCTCATCTCGCGCATTACGCCCGAGGATTGGGATCGCGTAATCGACGTTAACCTCGGTGGCACCTTCCACGTCGCGCGCGCTGCGTCGCGCAAGATGCTGCGTAAGAAGCGCGGCAGCATCGTCACGATGTCGAGCGTCGTTGGCCTCCACGGCAACCTGGGGCAGACGAACTACGCGGCTTCGAAGGGTGGCGTGATTGCGCTGACGAAGGCGCTCGCGAAAGAGGTTGGCTCGCGTGGCATTCGCGTCAACTGCGTCGCGCCGGGCTACATTTCGACCGAATTGACCGACGTGCTCAACGATGAGATCCGCGGTATTTTGCTCGCGCAGACACCGCTTGGTCGCCTGGGTGAGCCCGAAGACATCGCCAACATCGTGCGCTTCTTGTTGTCCGACGACGCGGCCTTCGTGACGGGCGCGATCCTGTCGGTCGACGGCGGGCTGGGGATGTAGTTCGATGCGACGCGTGGTCATCACCGGTATGGGGACTGTCAACCCGATTGGCAACAGCATCGCCGAGTTCGATGCCGCGCTGCGCGTGGGTAAGCCAGGTGGTGGGCCGATTACGTCGTTCGATGTCTCGGAGAGCCCGGTCAAGATTGGGTGCGAGGTGAAGGGCTTCGATCCCGAGACCGTGATGGAGCGCAAGGCCGCGCGACGTACGAGTCGCTACATCCATCTTGCTGTGGGTGCGGCGCGCGAGGCCGTTGAGAGTTCGGGGCTCGACATCCCAACCGAGGGCGATCGGATTGGCGCTTCGATCGCGAGTGGCATTGGCGGCATGGACATGCAGCAGGCTGCCCACGAGCACTACCTCGAGCGAGGCATTGGGCGCTTTTCGCCCTTTTGGACGCCGGGCATCATTCCGAACATGGCGGCTGGCTACGTTTCGATGGAGTTCGGCACGCGCGGGCCTTTGGCTGCCTCGAGCACGGCCTGTGCAGCGTCTTCGATGGCGATTGGCGACGCGGTGATGTACATCCGCGCGGGGATGGCCGACGCGATGTTGGCTGGCGGCTCTGAGTGTGGCTTGACGCCCGTTGGTGTCGGTGGTTTCCACGGCATCCGCGCCTGCTCGACGCGCAACGACGATCCCGAGGGCGCGAGTCGCCCGTTCGACGCAACGCGCGATGGCATCGTGCTGGGCGAGGGTTCGACGGTCTTGGTGCTGGAGGAGCTCGAGCACGCCTTGAGCCGCGGCGCCACGATCTTGGCCGAGGTGACGGGCTACGGCCTGTCGTCCGACGCCCACAACGTCACCGAGCCAGATCCGACGGGCGAGAACCCAGCCCGTGCTCTGCGCAACGCGATCGCCGATGCGGGCCGGACGATCGATGACATTCAGTACATCAACGCCCATGGCACGTCGACACCGGTTGGCGACGCCGCCGAGACGCGCGTGCTCAAGAAAGTCTTTGGTGAGCGTGCGTCCGAGATCCCCGTCTCGTCGACGAAGTCGATGACGGGTCATCTACTTGGCGCGACGGGTGCGACCGAGGCTGCGATCTGCGTCCTAGCGATCCAGGGTGGGTACCTGCCGCCGACGATCAATCTGCACCACGCCGACCCGAACTGCGATCTGGATTATGTTCCGAATGTGATGCGCGAGCAGACGACCGATATCGCGCTGTCGAACGGCTTTGGTTTCGGCGGCCACAACGCCTCGCTCGTGATCGAGCGATTCAAGGAGCAGCGCGACCTGTGACGCCGATCGAGGTCAACGTCGAGCGGACCGCGGGCGATGAGGGTGGCGGCCGCCGCCATCCGAATACCTGTCCTAGCTGCCGGTCCCATTTTCGGGACGACGAGTTGCGTCATTCCCTGCGCGTCTGTGCCCAGTGTGGACATCACTTTGCCGTTGGCGCGATGGAGCGCATCGAGCAGATGCTCGACCCCGGCTCGTTTGTCGAAATTGGCAGCGAGCTGCGTGCGGCTGACCCCCTCGCCTTCGTCGACCTCAAGCCGTACACCGATCGTCTCCTCGATGCCGAGCTGGCAACGGGGCTCGGCGACTCTTTGGTGGCGGGTAGCGGCAAGATTGTTGGGCGCCCTGCTGCCGTTGCCGTGATGGACTTTGCCTTTATGGGCGGCTCGATGGGGAGCGTGATGGGCGAGCGTTTCTGCCTCGCTGCCGACCTCGCCGTGGCTCGCCGCATCCCGTTGATCAGCGTCACGGCCTCGGGTGGTGCACGCATGCAGGAGAACATTCTCGCGTTGATGCAGATGGCCAAGACGGTCGGTGCGGTTGACAGCTTGCGGGAGATTGGCGTGCCGTATATCTCGGTGCTGGCCCACCCGACGACCGGCGGTGTGATTGCGTCGTTCGCGTCGCTCGGCGACGTGGTGGTTGCGGAGCCTGGTGCACTGCTGTCGTTCGCTGGCCCGCGCGTGGTCGAGCAGACGACGGGCGAGAAGACCGCTCCCGATTTTGGTCGTTCCGAGTCGAACCTCCGCCTCGGCCAATTGGATGCGGTCGTGCCGCGCCGCGAGTTGCGTGGCGAGCTGGCCAAGCTGCTGGTGCTGTTCTCGCCTGCCGAGGACGAGCCGACGGGCGACAACGAGCCACTCCCGCAGACGGGTTCGGATGAGAACCCCGTCGATCGCGTGCTTGGCATGTTTGGACTGGGGCGAAAGCGTGGTTAGGGTCTCCGACGAAGTTCGCCGCCTGCGGAAGCGCTTCGAGGCACGTGCGGAGGAGTCGCAGATTTGGGATGCGGTCCAGCTCGCGCGCCATCCGGACCGCCCGTACACGCTCGATTACGTCGAGCGGCTGTTTAGCGACGCCTTCGAGCTGCGTGGCGATCGCGCCTTCTCCGATGACGAGGCGCTGATCACAATGCTGGCGCGGTACCACGGCCAGACGGTGGTGGCGATCGGGCATCAGAAGGGCCGCGATCTGGCCGAGCGCACGCGGCGCATGTTTGGCATGCCGCACCCTGAGGGGTATCGCAAGGCGATTCGTGCTGTCGAGCTGGCCGAGCGCTTTGGCTATCCGATCCTGACGTTCGTCGACACGCCGGGTGCCTATCCTGGCGTCAAGGCCGAGGAGCGTGGGCAGGCCGGGATGATCGCCCGCTCCGTGCTCGCGTTCTGTCAGGCCAGCGTTCCGATTGTGGCAACGGTGATCGGCGAGGGTGGCTCGGGTGGTGCCCTGGCGATTGCGGTGGCCGATCGCGTGCAGATGCAGGAGAACGCGATCTACTCGGTGATTTCGCCCGAGGGCTGTGCCGCGATTCTCTGGAAGGATGCCGGCCAGGCCAAGAAGGCGGCCTTCGCGTTTCGCCCGACGGCTCGTGCCTGCCTCGATCTCGGTGTGATCGACACGATCGTCGACGAACCTAGTGGTGGCGCCCATGCCGATCTCGATGCCTCTGCGCGCCTGCTCGACACGGCGTTGCGGCAATCGCTGGCCGAGGCCGAGGCGATCCCACCGGCCCAGCGCCGCGCAATGCGCCGCGCCAAGTTCCGCGCGATGGGCGTGTGGGGCGTGGCCGACGAGCCGACCAACCAAGACTTCTAGGCGAATGTCACAAAGGGGTCAGACCCCTATGTGACATCGATCAAATGTCCCTGGCGACTGGATCGGGAAGATGTCACAAAGGGGTCTGACCCCTTTGTGACATCCGCCTTGAAATCAGGGTCGTAGTGGAAATGGCCGGCGTGTAAGCCCGAGCGCTGCCTGGGCCGTCACCCAGACGGGCGTAATGGCGAGCCCACGCTGGTAGGCGAAGGTACCGTTCGACCGTTGCAGCGAGGCGAGATACGCCTCGGCGGCAGGATCGCTCTTACCAGCGGCGGCCAGCCCTTGCAGGATCCAGGCCGTCGATTGCGCATCCGGTGGCGAGCCAACGGTCAGCGCGTAGCCGCCTTGGCTACGAAACCGCTTGAGGGACGCTACGGCGCGCACGATCACGGTGCTGTTTGGCGCTATGCCGGCTGCGACCGCAGCCATGATGCCTGAGGCCGTCAAATTCGAATCACCATCGCCACCGCGCGAGACGGGCCAGCTGCCGTCGCGATTCTGGTCTGCGAGCAGCGTGCGCTTGGCAGCGGCGGGGATCGTCGCGCCGGCGCCCCTGAGGGCAAGAATCCCAAACTGGTTGGAGGCGACAAGGGTGCCAATCCGACCATTCTTGAGCGAACCCTGAATAGCCTGAACGAGATTACGGCCGCCGGCATTGCCCGGATTGCGCCCGGCAGCAGCAAGAGCAAGGACGGCGAGCTCGATGTCGGTGGTGGTGGTGAGGGCCCTGGAGTGCCGCTCGATGCAGGATGCTGCTGCCCCACTGGAGCGGCCACTGGCGACGAGCCCGAGGGTGACCCAGGAGGTCAGCTGAACGCTGGGGACGCCGCCCGCTTCGCGCGCGCAACCATTGGCATCGAGGCTCTTTGCCAAGAAGGCTCCAGTGCTCGATAGGTCTGCGGCCGAGGCAGAGGCGCCTAGGGCCATCAGGCCGACGAGGGCAATCACGAGCGCGCGAATCAACGGTTAGCCTCCTCTGGACTGAGCCAGCGCCCGCGCACGCGTTGGGCGCTGCGTTCCAAGAGCCCGATCAGGGGGAGGCCGGCGACGCCGAGCAGGATCACGTTGGTTGTGGCGTGCACGATGTCAAACGGTACTGCTCGGGCGTGGACGGCGATGAATGCAGACAACGTCAGTGCGGGTCCAAACGAGGCTAGCTGCCAGATGTCCATGCCCGCACCGAAGACGAGCCCCCAGATCGCCCCGAGCAGCATCAGTGCCCAGCGGCTGCGGCGCAGGGCGGGCGCGAGCAAGCCGCCACTGGCTCCGGCTAGGCCCCAAAACAGCATCTGCCAAGGCGTCCACGGGCCCTGACCAAGAAACGTGTTCGAGAGGAGCGCCGCGCCAGCGCCAACCGCTGCTCCGGCACGGGGGCCGAGCGCAACACCGGCCACGATTGCGATCGCCGTCACCGGCTGGGCGCTGGGGATTGCTGCGAAGGCAATGCGACCAGCCGTCGCTGCGGCAATCAACACGGCCACGAGCCCTAGTTCGCGTGCACCACCACGACCGCGCTCGTAGAAGACCAGCCCGAGCAGCAGTACGAGCAGTCCGCCGAGGGAGACGATGGCACTGATGCTCATGGCGTCTCCCCGGCCGTCTCAAGCTGGCCATCCACGAGCAGCCAGCGGCAATCTGCGCAGGCGCGAGCGAGGTCGAGGTCGTGGGTGGCGACGATTGCACAGCCACCTCGTGCCGCGTGCTCGCGCACGAGCCGCACCAGCGTGGCGCGATGCGCGAGGTCCATCCCACGCGTGGGCTCATCCAGCAGGAGCAGCTGGGGAGAGAGCGCGAAGGCCGCCGCAATGGCGACCCGCTCTCGCTCACCGACAGAGCAATCCCGCGGATTATGATCCGCGAGGTGGACAAGGTCGAGAGCAGCAAGCATCTGCTCGGCGACAGCCAGGTCGCACCCGAGCGTGCGTGGCCCGAGCAGGACCTCGTCGCGCACGGTGTCGCAGAGCAGCGTGCGGCCTGGGTCTTGGGGCACGAAGGCGACGAGCGGCACGCGCGACTCGGCACCCGCTGCAGTGAGATCGCGGCTGTCGACGACCAGGCGACCGCTAGGGGTTGGCTCGAGCCCAGCGAGCGTGCGGAGCAGCGTGCTCTTGCCACCACCGTTGGCGCCGAGCAGAGCGGCCACCTGCCCCGGTTGCAGGGAGGCAGAGGCGTGGCGGACGACGATGCGGTCGCCACGCTGAGCAGTGAGGCTGTCGAGCGTCACGAGCGGGGGTCCCGTCGAAGCGGGCGTTGATATCAAAGGCGTCAGCGGAACCGTTGCCTTCGGCGACACGAGAAAACCATGGCGTAGGCCGATCACGCGATCGGTCAGATGGCCGACGCGATCGTGGCGGTGCTCGGCGATCACGATCGCGAGGCCGAGGTCGGCGAGGCGGCGCAGCTCGCCAACGAGCTCGCAGGCCGTGTCGTCATCGAGCTGTGCCGTCGGCTCGTCGAGCAGCAGCACGGAGGGCTCGGGCGCGAGCACGGCGGCAAGGGCCACGCGTTGACGCTCGCCCGCAGACAGCTGGTCGATGCGGCGGCCGATCAGGTGGTCGGCACTGATGCGCTCGAGCGCGGTTCGGGCAGAGGCGAGGATCGTCTCGGCCGGCGCCCCGTGGCATTGCAGGCTAAAGGCCACATCGCGCAGGGGCTCGGCCATCACGACCTGTGTCTCGGGGTCTTGGAAGAGAAAGCCTGCGCGCTGTGCAATCTCGGCGGGTTGTGCGGTGCGGAGGTCGACGCCGGAGATCAGGCCTTCACCGGCCGCCTCACCGCCATGAAAGGCGGGGGCCAAACCTGCGAGCACCCGCAAGAGCGTCGACTTGCCGCTGCCCGACTCGCCTTCGAGCAGCACGATCTCGCCCGGCTCGACCTGGAGGCTCGCACCAGCGACCGACCACGCGGCATCGGTGCGGTATCGAAAGCGCAGGTCG